>CALHMG010000285.1 GCA_938034705.1 uncultured Gammaproteobacteria bacterium | reverse complement strand
CCCCATACAGACTGGGTAAGGCGTAATTCGCGTCTTGCTGAATAAACCCAGGAGTAATCCATGACAGACCCAAAAAATATCGACGCACAAACCGTCGACCCCCAGAAGAGAACGACTCTCAAATCCATGACGGCAGCAGCGGCTCTCACCGCGATGCCCGCAGCCCTGACCGCCGCTTCGGCGGTTGCCGCGTCCCCGGCAGGCGATGCTGCTGTAGAGAGTTCGATCACCACGGCCGGACTTCAGATCGAAGTCGACAAGGTTGGCGATATCACAACGTCCTGGCTGCGTTTCACCAATGAAACCGGTGAGGCCATGACCATCAAACACGTCAGCCCCGGCGTCGTTGTATCAGATGGCGAAGCCTTTGATATCAATGCTGTCTTGCAGGACAACCCACTCGTGATTAACCACGACGAATCGTACTCATTCATGGTTGAGCCCATGCACAAGGTAGCCGACGCGCTACCAGTGCCAAGTGGCCGAATTGGGACCGAGATGGCTGCAGTGACCAGCCGCTACGATTCGACCATCGGCAAGCAGTTTGCGACTACTCAGAGAATGATTCTGAGCTAGTTCCGCAATACAGCTGCGCAAAGCGACCTCGACTGAAAGAGGTCGCTTTGCCATCACTCTCCAACGTTCTGATCGCTTTCGCGTGTCGGCAGCTCGCCATCACGCCGGCAAAGCTGATCAACACACCCATTGCGAACCTGAACAACACAAACCTGTTCAGCGTTGTTTTAACAGGAGACCGATTATGGTTGACCACACTAAACGAAACACACTCAAGGCAATGACGGCGGCCGCCACCGTCGCAGCCGTCCCCACCACATTCTCGGGCGCAGCCGTTGCCGCCTCGGCGGAAAACCACGCCAATCTTTCTGCACCCGTCGATTCCATGCAAACACACATGTCGGGCCTTGGACTTGAGATTGAAGTCGAGCCGATCGCGGGCAGGCCTACGATGTGGGTCCGCTTTTCCAACGTCTGCGACAAACCTGTCCAGCTACGCCAGATCAGCCCCGGCCTGGTGCGCTCCAACGGAAAACTCTACGACGTGAACACCGCATTGGCCGGTCAGTCTTTAACGATCGACCCGGACAACGCGTACAGCTACATGATTGAACCCATCGACAACGAGATTGACGCACTCGTACACGGACCGGGCTCAAAGATCTCACCCCTGTCCGCAACAGTTACGGGACCGGACTCACCTGCGCATGGCGACGTACTGACGCCTCGACTCATACTCAGTTAGCTTTTTCGAGCCGACTTGAGTCAGGCTCGCGTCGACAGTTGATCACGTGAGTCAAAGGCGCTGCATAACCGCAGCGCCTTTTCATTTGTCCAACGAACGGCGGGAACGCGTGATTTAATGCCGTCAGGCGGCTGCGTCAAAACGCAGGAACACCGGCAGGTCAATGGTCACGGTGTCAGCTTCAATCTCGCGTAACGAAGTACCAATGTGCCCGTGGTGGTAGACGCCGTGCATCGCAACATGGGTGATGATCTGGGACACGGTCAACGAACCGGGCCCGCCTCCGATGAATTCGAATTCAACCTGCCGAGCGGCTTCCTCAGACGAAAGACGCTGGGTGTAATCCACGTACCAGTCGTCGATTTGCGCCTGTCGTTTGCGCAGCTCGGAAAACGTCGGACACTCGTCCGGGTTTCGCGTGCTGTAGCCATGATCTTCACCAATCAAATGCGCCTGCCAGACCCGATCCATGGCATGGATATGATTGAGCACCTTGATCATCGAACCAAACAGCACCGTGCGCTCTTGGACAAGCTCATCGGGATCCACTTTCGCCAGATTGACGTAACTGACCTGATTGACCCAACGCTTATATCGCCCAAGCATTGCTTCCGACATCGTACTTTCCATCGCCCAACATGAATCGTGGAAAGAGCATAACCGAAAACTCCTAGTCACCGCGTTGCGATCACGCCTTCGCACGCCACATCGACTCGAATCGCTATAATGACGCGCCAAGATCACGAGACAACGTGATGGACGTTTCCAGCTGGACCGCAACCGATATCGCCAACTACAGCCTCTACGGTATCGCCTACATCACATCAATCGTCGCGTTCTCTATGTCGCGCATTGAGTGGCTGCGAATCATCATCATTGTGTCTTCAGCCTGCTATGCCCTCTACTACTACATCGTCCCGTCCGAACCACTGTGGCTGGACGTAGTCACCGAGACAGGCTTTGTCGTTCTCAATATCTGCATGCTGTTTCTGGTTACGTGGCAATCGAGTCGTGCGAAGCTGAGCGACCAGGAAATCCATTTGCACCAGTCGCTGTTCAGCGATCTCCCAAAGCATGAATTTTCCAAACTTGTGAAGTCCGGCGAGTGGCAGGTGCATGATCCCGGCGACGTTCTGATAACCGACGGCGATCTGAATAAACGGCTGTTCTACATCTTCAGCGGAGAGACCGAGGTTGTGTCTGCGGACGGCCAGCACCACACGCGCAAATCAGGCAGCGTCCTTGGTGAACTTGCCTACCGACTTGACCAGCCTGCGACAGGCACGGTTACCGTGAAACAACGCAGCGTCTGCATTTGCTGGAAACACGACGCCCTGGAAAAACTCGGCAAAGGATCAGCCAACATCCGGCGCGCAATCGACGCCATGCTGTCCGAACGCATGGCGATGAAACTTGCGAACTGATGCAGTCAACTAGGTGACAGTTCGGTCCTGGGCGAATGCAAGCCTGTAGCCGTTGCAGTCTTTGACGGCGAACTCGCGAGTTCCATAAGACATATCCTGCAGCGGCCACTCCAGCTCGACCCGATTCTTCACGAGCTCGTAGTAGCTGTCGACGTCCGGGATAAAAAGATAGGCGGTGCCCGTCAGCTGTGGGTCGACATCATCCGGCCTTTGAAAAAAAATCAAAGAGCAATCGGCATACCGAACTGTCGCCGTCTGCATCTCGCCCTCAAATACGTCGAAATCAAGCACATCTTTGTAGAACGCCTGGGTCTGAGCAAGCGATTTGCACTGAAGGCTCATATTGATCGGCATTGAAAAAAGTTCTCTTCAAACAGCGCGGCGCCTATTCTAGCATCGCCGCCAGATCATCGAAAAAAAAGCCGCCCAGTACAGGGCGGCAAGATCTTCATCCAGGAGGAGTTGGAAGTCGTTTAACTTTGATCGCTTTGGACAGGACGGAAATAGCGATTGAACCAGCTGCGCTTCTTGGGCGTCATCGTGACCGCTTTGGTGTCCTGCTTTGACTCTTCAGCGAGTCGTTTGGCACGGAGCTCTCGGTTGTGTTCGAAAATCGTCTTGCCGTTAATTTCGTAGGGGTGATCGGAAAGAAAATTGCCGCTGTATCCGGAACTCGGTACTCCAAATTTGATTCCTGAGTCCGTATCCAGGGTCTGCGAGGTTGCGCGCTGGCTGTCACGGTTTCGTTCAAACACGTTCTTGCCACCGATCTCGAAAGGGCCTTCGCCTCCGGCGCTCGCGGTAACGGGCACACTGACTGAGAGAATCAAGGCTGCTGCGATTGTGGATTTTGAAATTTTCATATCTTTTGTCCTCTGACATCGTTGAATAGGTTGGGTGGTTGGCCACCCGATGAATCCACTATCCCCGAAACACCCGAATCCACCCGGTAAAGGGATACCCGCAACCCCGGGTAATATTTGCCACCTTCGCAACTGGCTGATTTAATTGATGAATAACAGGAAATTTCCGTCTATTTTTCGCTCCGCACGCTAGCGCAGGGCTTCGAAAGCGCAATCACCAATCGAACCGCTGAAGACGTTGCAGCGTTACTACGCAGCCGAAGACCGCGCCCCGCCCGATCATCCACAGACGAGATGTCGCAAGCGAGATTGCACAGAGGTAATCGCCCAACAGATCCGTGCTCGAGCACGGTCCCGCACAGATGGCCGGGTACGGCCGACGAAGCCGGCCTTACCCTTCGAAACGCGTCTATTCTTAAGGTTTAGACACGGAAGAACCCCGCGAAATACCGCCCGTTCGCTTAGCCGCTCGATGCTCGCCAACACCCAAGTTTTGCTGATCTGGCTGGTCCTGACGGCGTCGGCTTTCTGGCTGATTCCGCCAACGCTGCCCGCGCTGCGCGTGTGGCTTGTCGCATCTTCCAGCGCCGTGCTGATTTATGCATTCGCGCCATGGGCCTTCATTTTCGTTGTCTGGATGCTCGTCGTTTCCTTCCTCGCGGCTCGCCTGATCGTGTCCTCTCGTCGACGACTGTATCTGTGGGGCAGCATCATTCTCGTTTGCCTGCCGCTTGTGAGTTTAAGATCTGTGCTCGATGGGCACGGCCTTTGGTTCACGCTCGGCGTCACCTTCGCGACTCTTCGCGCAGTCAGCGTGATCTTCGATTCGTACTCACTCAAAACTGCACCAACGTTTCGGCAAAACGCGCTGCACCTCCTCTTCCTGCCGCTGTACACCGTCGGGCCAATCCAGCGAGTGCAGAGTTTTGGTGATGACGCGTTTGCCACCTCCCCCGATCTGAAGTTCATGGCGCGGGGGCTCAGCCGCATCTGTCTTGGGCTGTTTAAGACGATCGCGATCGCCGAGCAGCTGATACGAGGCAACGTCACCGAGAGGTTTGGAGATGGACTGATCGACTTCTCAGCGGTCTCCCCTGCACAAACTCTTGTCTTTGTGGGCGCAAGCTTTGCTTACACGTGGATCAACTTCAGCGGTTTCGTGGACATAGCGAACGGTGCCAGCCGCCTGTTTGGTCTACGCGTGATGGAAAATTTCAATCTGCCCATTCTTGCGCGCAACCTGCAGGACTTCTGGAAGCGCTGGCACATGTCCCTTGGCGAATGGATCAACCGCTACCTGTATTTTCCGCTCGTCGCGTCTATTCGAACCGCATGGGCGCCTTACGCTGCGATCTTCATCGCGTTTGTCGCCATTGGGTGGTGGCACGAAACTTCGTGGAACTACATCGCATGGGGTTTTTTGCACGGTGCAGGCTTGTGCCTTGTTCTGTACTGGCAGCGCACGATGAAGACAAAGGCCAAACCCCAGTATGAAATCCTCGTAAACAATCGCGTGTATGTGGGTCTGAGTTGGGCGCTGACCCTGTTCTACGTCGCCTGGGTACAGACGTTTGCCAATCTATCGACGTTTGACCAGGGCATCGACATGACGTTACGCCTCATCGGGACGAAACTCTGATGGACACAGCACCTGATCACAACGCAAAAACGCAATCCGCTATCTCGATAGCGCGACTGTACCGTCTCGCACTCATTGCGCTGGAAGTCATCGCAGTAGCCTGGGTGATCTTTTACTACGGGTTTGAGCCCGTGATCCCCGTGTACCAGGGGTACTAGCCTGATGCTACCTGCCGCTGACAAGCAATGGCTGAACCGGTTCCGAGTCCTGCTAGCGTTCGCCTTGCCGGTTCTCGTCGTCGCTGGCATTGCCGTGAAAAGCAATGCGCCCGAACATCGACTGCAGTGGAAAGACGTTCGTTGCTCCTGGGACAGAATTACGTCGGGTTCTGACCCAGTCGACATTGCGGTGTTCGGGGGCTCCGGAATACTGACCTCCATTGATCCAGAAGCTCTCGCCAGACAATTCGACACCTCTGGCGACACACGTGTTCTGAACGTCGCGCGTAACTGGTATGGCGCTGACGCAGTCTATGAATCTCTGGACGATTTTCTGAGAACAAGAAAACTGGAGCTCGCCATCGTCGCGGTTCGACTCGATGACACCGAGCCTTACCAAAAAGCCAGCTACGCCAGCTGGCATACCGATCAGTTCATAACTGCGCTGAGTCTGCCGGGGCAACCGACGGTCACCCATACCGCGACGGTATTGCACATGTTTCTGCGTCGCCTTGGAAACACCGTTTTCGGAAAACGAGCACACGCAACGGTCTCGCCTGAAAACCGGGAGTCTTTCGAGGGAGATTACACAAGCCCCTCTACCTGTCTGCCGTCGGACGTGGCAGACACACGCACTCGGCGACGCGTTGACGATCTGAAAACAAAATTCGAAGCGTCCCCTGAAGTGATCGATGTCGATATCTCTGACCCAAAATATCGATACACCATGGAGTTCCTGAAGAAGACTGCAGCCCTGGCCCATGCTAGCGAAACACAGATCATCTTCCTGCATGTTCCCGTGTGGCACCGCCCAGCCTGGTCCACGAACACCGCAAACGCTTTTGAGGCGTACACAGGTGCCCCGCTGCTTCGCGTTACGCGAGCCTTACGCGAGCAGGTTTTCGACGCTGACGGGTTTCGCGATGAAACACACCTGCGAAACTCAGGGCGCGAGCTGATTACCCGATGGGTTGCCAGCCAGCTGACAACCCGGACCTCTGAACCATCAAATCAAATTGCGACCGATAACCCGGCACAAGACTGAACTACGCACGCCTGACAAGGAAACTGATCTCATGAGCGAAGCCATAAAACAGAGACTTCGAAGCTATCTTGAAAACGATCTCGGTATTGACCCCGGCATCACCGATGACCAGGCACTGTTTTCTGATGGTGTCATTGACTCCTTTGATCTGATTAAGGTTCTCGATCATATCGGCGCTGAGTACGGTGCCCAGATTTCACCGCTCGATGTCAATCTTGAAAACTTTGATTCATTGAACAAGATGGCCGAGTTTGTCGGCGCCAAAGCCGCCGCGCCGTCACAGGCCTGACGGCACACGCAGAACCAACGCCCACGTCCATGCCAAATATCCTGGTACAAGCCCTGTTCACCGCCCTAGCTCAGCGTGGCGATCGAGCGGCAGTCATTGATTCGGGTGCACGTCTGAGCGCGAACAAGGTGCTCGATCTGACGAAACGTCGAGTCGAGGAATTTCGTGGCGACGGCATCGACGACCAGAGCGTTGTCCTCGTGCCGACGGACCGAGAGTTCGAATACTGGATTGACGTCATGGCGCTGTGGACGCTCGACGCTGTCGCCGTGCCGCTGGAACCGGCTATCCACGCCAACGAATTTGAACACCTGCAGCAAACCACGAGACCGTCCCACGTGAGCTGCAAAGCCGCGTTACCGGCCAACCTGCAGACTCTTGTCGAACAAAGCGTGATCGCTGCTTCCGGGGATCAGCGCCTTCGCGACACCGCGCTCGTATTGTTTACCAGCGGCAGCACAGGTCTGCCTAAAGCGGTGCCCCTGTCCGCACAGGCATTGCTTGCCAACGCCCGCGCTACGCTCGAGGCGACCGGCCTTCACAAACATTCCCACCTCTTCGCGCCCGTGAGATTCAGGTTTATCAGTGGCGTCTCGCACTTTCTGGCGGCTGTGCTCGGTGGCGTAATTTTTGAAGGACTTGAGCACAAACTGATTCAGTCAGATCTGGTGACCTATCTGCAAAACTCCGGAGCTGATGCCTTTGGCGGTTCGCCGGTACAGGCACGTTGGCTTGCAGAAGCCAATGCGTCGAAACTAAATCTCAAATGGTTGATGTCTTCCGGTGACCATCTGCCTGTAGCTGTGATCGACTCTTTGCGCAGTCAGTTCAGCGATATCAAAATCGTCACCGCCTACGGGTTGACAGAACTTGCGGGTCGCTACTGCATCCTGGCGCCTTCTGATCTCGACACACGAGAAGGCTCGGTAGGATTACCGATTGCCGGCGCAGGTCTGACGGTTGACGGTGATGCCGATAGCGGTTCAGGTAGCGTAATCGCAACCGGTGAGCTCGTCTTTGACGGGTATCTGGACTACAGCGGCAACCGGTTCGGCCTTAACGATGACGGCTCGTTCGACACAGGCGATGTCGGTCGCATGAGTGACGACGGCTACCTCTGGCTAAGCGGTCGGGCGGACGATGTTTTCAAGTCAGGCGGACTCAAAGTCAGCTCGCAGTCGATCGTCGAGGTTCTCATGGCGAGCGGATTGTTCGCCGATGTCGCGGTAGTCTCCATGCCGCACGAAAGCCTCGGGCAGGTGCCTGGCGTCGTATACGTGCTCAAGCCCGGGGTCGAGTTCAAAAAAGGTCCTGTTCTTCGCCAGATCCGCGAGGCTCTGCCGTCCAACCACCTGCCCCATGTTTTCGTCGAGCGTCAGACTATCGAGCGTACCGGTAGCGGCAAAGTGCGTCGCCAGAAAGCTCGCGAAGCGCTCGGGGTCGCAGACGCGTAACGCTCTCGTCACTCCACGCGAAATCCCCGACACCCGTGCACGAAAAAGTCACCGACGATTGACTGACGCTACTGCGGCCCCTGCTCGAATTGCGGTAGATCGTCAGTGATGTCGTACCAGGAAGCCTTGTCGCCGACAAAGATATGCTGCGCCGGCCCGGCTCCCGGGTCATCATCAAGCGAGCCAAACGGCACAACACCGAAGTCCTTTTCTTCGTCAAACCGCGGCATGCCGGAGCCACAGGTTTTGCAAAACGCATGGGCAAACAGCTCGGCCTCGGGCACCGCATAGCGCCGAACGTTGTCGTAACCGCGCAGGAAGCGAATGCCTTTGCCGGAGGTAAAACCATTCGACGTGAAGGCGGCCGCCCGCGCCTTTCGGCAGCGCGAGCAGTGACAGTGATAGGTCGCGCTGAACGACTCCAGAACCTCGTACGCCACGGCACCACAAAGGCAACTCCCTCGCAGATGTCCGTTATCTTCAGTTCTGGGCTCAGGTGTGTCATACACGGCCTGTTCCATGCCGTCGGGAAATTGCTCATGTTGTTCCAGCCCATCGGTGATGTCGTACCAGGGCGCTTTGGAACCGGTAAAGATATGTGCCTGAACCTCCGGCCCGTCACCGTGAGGACCCGCCGGAACGTAAACGTCTGTTGAACCCTTCTCCCCGGCCTCGGGAACGACACTGCCACAGTCGCTACAAAACGCGCGCTCAAGGGATTCTGACGAGCGATATTTCCTGATCGAAGTACCCTGCTCGACCCAGCGAAAGTTAGCTTCATCAACAAGATAGTAAGTGCCGAACGCCGCAGCGTGATGCTTGCGACAGGCCGTACAGTGACAGTGATACGCGGCTTTGGGTTCTCCGGTGAATTCCCAGGCCACGGCGCCACACAGACAGGATGCCTTGTTCATTAGCTGTTCTCCTTCTTCGTTTGCACTCGGTCAACGCGAGTGAAAGTCATGTTTTGTCTTCGAGTCGCGCCTCAACGCCACTAAGCGATTCGTAGGCCTTGATGACAGCAGTGCAGCCTTCGTCTCCATGCCCCATCGCCGACGCCATCGCGTACGTCTGATTAACGGACTGGGCCATAAAACCTGGCATCCCCGCGCTCTCAAGCCACTGCGCGTAATACCGAACATCCTTTTGCGCATACGTCAGTGGCATATGCGGCGTAAAGTCACGCAGCAGCGTGAGCTCACCATACAGATCCATCATCCCGGACTTGCCTCCCGCCGCCGACACGATATCGATGACCTTCGTCATATCCAGGCCGTCTTTTGCCGCCAGCGCAAACCCTTCACAAAACGATGCCACATTGGCGAACGCAATGTAGTTGTGTATCAACTTAAGGCGGATACCATGTCCCGCCGGACCAACATGGAAAATGTTTTCAGCATAGGCATCGAACACAGGTCTCAGGCGTTCAAGCAGGGATTCGTCACCTCCGTAGAGCACATTCACCTGCCCAACATCGGCATGCTTTGGCGTTCGCGTCATCGGGGCCTCGGCATACTCGATACCCTTGGCCTCACAGGCAGAACGCATGAGATCGACATGTTCCACCGAGACCGTGGTGTGATCGAGAAAAACAGAGCCTGGCTTCATGGAGTTAAGCGCACCATTTTCTCCAAGCATCAGACCCTGAACCACCTCTGCGGTGCTGACGCACATACCGAACACGTCACTCGCTGCCGCGATCTCGTTAACGGTGCTGCCAGGGGCTACTCCATACTGCTTCACGTCTTCAACTTTTGCGCGATCGAGATCGAGCGCGGTGACGCTGAACCCGTTCAGGGCAAGGTTCTTGACTACGCCTCGCCCCATACCCCCAAGTCCAATAAACCCGATCTGAAGATCATGCTGATTTTTCGACATCGTTGACTCTCGCTTTATTTTTCTCGTATTCACTCACACCTTCGTGCTGGAGGATACCCCGGTGCCCAAATTTCTCAGTGCGTCTGACCTGCTGCGTTGACCCGCACCAACCACCTTGTTACAACCGGTCAATGAGGCTACTCAGAACCCACCGCACGCACGACAATACCGAACCCTCGCTGGAGGCAAATTCTCATGCCGAGACCATGGTCGCAGTAGCGCCATTGGTTTTCAGCAAAATTGCCGAGGACGCGGATACCCAATCCGTCAGCTCGCCGCTCACCCCTCGAGGTAACCCAGGTCTGTGAAAACCATCGAAATCAACAGAGAGCCCATCGAGCTGTACAAGATTCTCAAGTTTGAAGGCATCGCCGACAGCGGCGGCCAGGCCAAAGCCATGATCGACGACGAACAGATTATTGTTAACGGCGAGATCGAAACACGAAAGCGAAAGAAGATTGTCTCTGGAGATACCATCGAGTGCGCTGGTGAAACTTTCAGGATCGAGCTCACCGTCGAAGGTGAAGAATCGTGAGTGACGGCGCGAAACAGGACGTCATGCATGGCGTCACGCTTAAGATCGTTGTTACCCGCCTGGTAGATGCCTACGGGTGGGACGAACTCGGCGAGCGCATCAGGATCAACTGCTTCACCAGCGACCCCAGCGTCAGCTCAAGTTTGAAATTTCTGCGGCGTACACCCTGGGCACGCGAGAAAGTAGAAAACCTCTATCGGATTACGGCAAAGAATAACGGCAACACGTGGCCGGACACACACTGCTGAGCCAAAGAGTGCCTCGATCAAACAGCTTCGCGGCTAAAACGGACACGCGCTGACTGCGCTGACCCGGTCACCGGACACGGGATGCTCAAAGTCCAGAGACTCGGCGTGGAGCATCAGCCGATCCGCCTGACCGTAGCTTTCATCGTCGCCGTAGAGATCGCATCCAAGGATCGGGTGACCAATGGCCTGACTGTGAATTCGCAACTGGTGCGTGCGCCCGGTGGTCGGCCTGAAGGACACTGCGCTGCGCGCCGGCGAATCCAGCCGCTGGTCAACGCTATAATCCGTGCGCGCCGGTTTGCCGAATTCTGTACAGATTTTCAAACGCGGGAAAATCGCATCGTCCTTCGCAATGGGGAACTCGATCAGCCCTTTGTCGTGTTCCAGGTGACCGCTCAATATCGCCTTATAGGTCTTGACCATCGAGCGCTGTTGCAGTTGCCGGGTCAGATGTCCGTTGACGACCCTGTTGAGTGCAACCACCATGATCCCGGAAGTTCCGAAATCCAGCCGATGCACCAGCGTCGCCCCGGGGAAATCCCGAACCAGACGTGCATGAACCGAATCGTGGTTTAGAGGATTCTTGCCCGACAGACTCAGCAAGCCGGTTGGCTTGGCTATCAGAAGAAGGTCCGCATCCTCGAACAAGAGTTCGATTTCATCTGTACATTTCGGCGCGACAAACGTGTCGTTGATTCGACTCAAGCGCTGAAAGACTTTGGCGTGGCGACAGAATGGAAAGACCTCAAGTCGCGTCCTCGAGAAGACCTTCAGCCTGGAGAATCGGCACGATGCCGCCCTTTTCGGTAATTTCGAGCAGAGAATCGGGCAGCGGGTTACCGCTGATCTCAGTGCCCTCTTCGAGATTGCGTACCTCACCCGTGCGCCAGTGCACGGCTATGCGTTCACCATCGGCGACAGCCGTCTCGATACCGGGACACGGCAGCGCATGGACGCCGTAGTTGACACAGTTCCGCAGCCCAAGCCCGTTAAACGACGATGCGATGACGCCGACGATACCAAGCTTTGACAGCACGTTGCCTATGGGCCGCGCTGAGCCAACGCCAAAGTTCCGGCCGGCAATAATGACGTCTCCCTGACCCACTTCATCACTCCACCCCGGACGGTTGGCCGAGAAGCAGAATTTGATCTGTTGTTCGATAGGCAGCAGGAAAGCCGCGCCCGGCAAAATGAGATCGGTATTGATGTCGTCGCCAAACACCCATGCCTTCGCTTCGATCTTTAACGTCATGATCAAACCTCCCGAGGGTCGGCGATGGTGCCGGTGATCGCAGAAGCTGCCACGGTTGCCGGGGATCCCAGATAAATCTGCGCGTCGGGGCTGCCCATCCGCCCTTTGAAATTCCGCGTGCTCGCGGTGATGCAGACTTCGCCGTCACCGAGAACACCCATATGCCCCCCATAACATGCGCCGCAGGTCGAGTTGGTGACAACGGCGCCTGCCTCCATCAAAGTCTCAACATAACCTTTGGCGACCGCTTCTTTCAGCACCGCCTGACTTCCCGGGGTAACGATCATGCGCACACCGGGAGCGACCTGTTTGCCCTGCATGATCTCTGCCGCAACGGCGAAATCCTCGATACGCCCGTTAGCGCAGGATCCGATAAAAGCCTGATCGATCTTTGTTCCCGCAAGCTTGCT
>CALHMG010000284.1 GCA_938034705.1 uncultured Gammaproteobacteria bacterium | reverse complement strand
ATCATTCGACAGATTCTCGACCAAAATAGAGTATTCGAGATTGCCGTTTCGATCTGTGTAGGAACAGTCCCCGCTGTTCGCGCCGTAATGCGCAAGACCCGGGTCGTGAAGACACGGACCGATCAGATCAGGAACGTCTTTATGTACGTGCAATTTGTAATAGGCCTTTGGCATATAGGAAAACGCCGTGGACGAGACCTGATCTACCGTAGATCCGTCGGCCGTGCGTATTGCGTCACCAGTGACAGTATTCGGCAAAGCCTGGCTGGCACTCGCACCAAAAACGCGAACCGTCACGCTGAAACTGTCATTCCAGGGCGCGATTTTCTGCCCAAAGTCACACTCGATCTCCGTCGCGCTGGCGTCGTAGACGCAGGTTCCATCCGCCGGCTGAGTCATCGATATGAATTGGTAATTTGGCGACAACGTGTCGTTAAGCGTGATGTCGCCGAGCTGGTCATCCACCACCGGTGCGCCCGTAACGCTGACCTTGATATCAAAAGTTACGAATTCGCCGTTGGTGACGATGTCCGTAAGGCCATCAACGTTGGTCTTTTTGACGCTGAGACGCGGTGCTACCACCTCGACAGTGTCACGGTGTGCCGCCTGCGGAGAAGCGGTGGTCCACACCTCAATTGGATCGTTGTCCGGGGGCGTCTGTTCCGTCGCAAGGTTACACCAACCCGTTGTGGTGTCGTTAAACGTGTCGAAAGTTGCACCACCGCCTCGCAGACAGTCTGTCGTAGGCGGAGGCGTGACACCATCGTACGGACCTGCCGCACGCGATGCGTGTACATAGAGCAGTGAGCCGTCGGGCGCTTCTGGGACCGTCGACTTGACCTTGGTCTGGATATACATGCGAATCGAGGAACCATAGTCACCGTTGGTGACAAGCTCACGATCAATATCGCGAATTGCGTCAAAAGGCGGCGCCCAGGGCACCGGCTCCAGCGTGCGAATTCGAATCAAGTCGATACCTTCGTATCGGCCATCACCATCAGTATCGAAGCTGGCAAGGTTGGTGGTGGCATCGATTGGCGTCCAGATACCGCCTACAGCATCGCCGCTGTCGCATTTCAATTCACCGCGCTGATAAGCGTTCGTGGTCGGATTCAACGCCTTCGCAACTTCGACAACGAAGTCTGGTTGAAAAGCAGGATTCAGTCGCACCATTTCCATCGTATTCGGCGCACGCTGCGGCCAAACCGCATGATCGCCGTATAGAACGTGGACAAGACCATGAGACGGCGTTCCAACAGCAGCACCGTGGATAATCGGCTCGTTCTCGTAATAAGAGTCGATCTTTGCGATAGGAAAAGTCGCCGGAAAATCGACGACGTCCATAAACGTTGTGTCCAGGCGAACGCAACCATGAATCTCTTCGTAGTGGGCATCAGTGAAGGCGATGTCTTTCTGGCTAGTCGTCAGTCCATAGGTGATCGTCATGTCCTGGCTACGGGATACATCACCCGTCCATTTCCATAAGGACTGGGGATCCCCGACGGGTGAAAACTCGTAGTTTCCGAGTCCACCGTTTTGAAGCAAGCGCGTGTCGATGTTTGCCAACGGCATGCCTGTGTTCGGATCATCGACGTGGGCTTCTTGATAGGTTCCCGGATCGAAAATCACAAAATGTCGAAAAGTTCGACCTCCACCGCCACCTTCAAGTTGGTCGACCTGAAACACGGACATGTTGTTGTCCAGCCTGGTTTCGAGGCCTGTCTGGGTACCCGGCAGCACGATGCCGTTGGCGACTGACGCCGGTTCAACCGGCGTTGGGGGTGAACCAATTAAGGTGACATCGCCAGATATTGCATTGTGAATCTGTCCAATAAGTGGCGTGGTCGGGAAAAGTTCGGAATCCGGAACCCAGTACGCAACCTGGGCGGCAATTACGATTCCAAGCGCGTTACCTTTACCGTTGGCGGTCTTGTCAGGGGCGGAAGTCATATCCTGACCGCTGACATCAACCTGGGCGATAGCATAAGGCGCTGTGGCCACTGTCGCACAGGTAATGGTTTCTGTACCGGCCAGAGCACCTGCGGTGGTATCCAGAGCAGATCCTAGCCCGGGTACACCGTAGGGCATAGCGAACTGGGAATAGGTGTTATCGGATGGATCGCGCAGCTCTTCAGTGCCGTCACCATCGTATCCGCCGCAATATCGGTTGCCGTTAGGCCCAAATGATCCTGTGAAAGATCCAACGTTCGCTGCGGTAATCAGCGTGGCATCCAAAGGAGCCGCCACATCGTGTGTGTAGTGATAAAGGTGATCGAAGAACTGTAGCGGCGCTGTACTCGCTGACGGAGCAAATCCGCGGCTGGAACCGCCACCGGGCTGCAGAAAAATCGGATACACGAATACGCGCCCGGGGGTACCGTCTTTGTCGAGGATGTCGCGGTATTCGATTGGCAGACCTTTTACCCAGTCCTGTCGCGGCACCGCAGAAATAGTCGTGTAAACCGTTTCAGATGTCGTCGGGCTAGTCTCATTCGAAACAATGTCAAACAAGACATCCACAACATCTCCGTCTATGTCGGCGCGGGTACCGTTAATTTTGGCCTGGGGGAAAATGGTTCCAGCGTGACCTTCATGGAAATCTCCAAGGACGCACGTCAGGGTCTGTCCGTTGTTGGTGATCTCGCTCAGCGGTGCCGTCGGCGTGCCGGGGTTACATCCAGCCGGTAACCGAGCCCAGATGGCCTCAGGTACCGAAGCCGGCAGTGTCGCCGACACGGTGACTTCCGTCGCACTGACTTCGTTAACGTTCCAGTCAACGCGGTACGTGATGAGGTCGTAGGTCCTGACGATACCGTTAGCGTCTTCGGGACACGTCGTGCCGTTACCATCATCGCCTGGCGTGTGCGACAGCGGATGGTCTGACGCCGTACCGGTCGTGCAGTTGGTGTGAGTCACCAGCGCATCGTTACCGGTCCACGGTGCCGTTCCGTCACTATCGACACTTAGAACGATTTCTATATTCGGCGCGGTGGCTGGCGCCGCGAGAACAGGCTGAATACCTGATGTAGAAAAGCTTACTGTTATCAGCAAGGCCAACTTGGCGACTAAGACACTGCGCATAAGATCTTCCCTGATCGGATTACACAAAGACGCGCCTTGGCGGACGCGCCCTCTCGAATAAATCAACTGCATGCGAATAACGCATGACATTTGTAGGTGCTGAATTAGAAAAGTAGCCAGCTGAGGGAAAAACGCACATGCGACGTCTTGATCGAGTGATCCAGAGGTCTGTTTATTGCTTATTTATCAATATCTTAGAATCCGTTTTAACCATCGTACACAATGCAGTTGACTGACGTGCGGTCGGACCGAACAAAAGGCCGGATCGATCACTCGATCCGGCCTTTTGTTGGGTTTCACTATGGCCGTAAACGTAGGGCCAGCGAAGTAATGTCTAAGGCTAGTTACCTGCCTCCATGGCCGGCAGCCGCATCGCGGGATCACCCAGCAGCAGATATCCGGAGAGAATGTCTTCGACACGCTCCATCGGGTACTCCCCTGCCAGGTCCTGCTTCGCTTTCACCATCGCCTCGCCGAATGTCAGTCCGCCTCGGGTCAGGTACTCGTACATCGCGTCGGCCAGCAGCTGTTCCGCCGTGGCGTCCGTGATGGTGCTCGCGCCCATCACCGCAGCCGCGCCGTTCTCGCCCTTGAGCAACCAGTCATGGGCCAGCGACTTGCGCTTCGGATCAACGTAGTACGTGTTCCAGCAACCAAACTGGGTCACTACCGTCGGCTTGCCGATGTTGTCCACCTTGCGGACATCACTGCGGCGAAGCACGCGGTCGAACGACCATACGCTTTGATCCGAGTGACCGATGTAAGTCGTCAATGCAGATCCGCGTTCGACGCGCTGAACGATCTGACCGCGCGCGGTCTTCGTGTCCAGTTCATCCAGGCTGATCACCTTCG
>CALHMG010000283.1 GCA_938034705.1 uncultured Gammaproteobacteria bacterium | reverse complement strand
CTCGTCCGAACAGCTTTTGCATTGGCTCACTGGAAACAACGTCCGCCGGAATCGAGAGCACCCGAAATTTCCCGGACAGGCCAAACTGCTCAATACGTGCGGATCCGATCTCGGCAGGACGCATCATCATGTCGATTTTCTTGTCAGCAAGCGCAGCATAACCTTCGCCCCACCCCAGCCTGACAGCCTTATAGTCAGTGCCGGCTTCGTAACCGGTGATAATTTTGATCAGCGCTTCGGATGTCGCAGACGCAGAACCGGCAGGCGGGCCTGTGAACACGGCCTTACCCTTGATGTCTTTCCACGTTTCGATGCCAGACCCTTCCAGAGTTACCGGGTGATAAGCACCCGCCTTGAAACCAACGATCGCTCTGAGTTGCTTAGACAACGCAGGGGCATCGTCGATCTTTTTGTACATCTTTTTCTGACCCTTCATCAAATTGGCAAGTCCTGGCACTGACGAAAAGAAATCAATTTCGCCCTTGGCCCCTTTCAACATGGACTTGGTAAGGGTCTGACCGGCGTTGACCTGAATCTCAACGCCAGCTTTGGCAGCCTGATTCGAAAAAGCGACAAACATCGTATGCACTGGATCGCCAACACCTGCGGTTTCACCCTTGTAGATCTGGGCTGTCGCCGTCTGCGAAAACATGAAACTGCCCAGAACCAACGACATCAGTGCCGCTAATTTTTTGTTGAAAAACATAATTCTTTATCTCCTGAGGTGGTATTTCGACAGTACCCAAATCCAACAACAAATTCTGTTTTGGGGTCTGCAACTCACACAACTATGATACCGGATCCTCCGTTCTCGCCGAAATCCGGGTAATTCTTGAGACAGCCCAGACACAGGCGACAACAAGCGTCTATTTCTGCGTCCATTTCTGCGCCCATGTCGGTGTGTCTGCGGCAGAACACGCCCAACGGGGGATCAGGTATCGCGGCGGCCATCACCGAATCTCTGGCACCGGCCGGTCCGACCCGGGACGATCCGGGGACGACACGCCAGACAATGATTGACAGAAAAATCATTGAGAACTTTAAATCGAGCGTGTTCGACGAAAGGCGCAAAACCGAACAGCAGTCTCCCCGGCAGGGGATTGATCTCGGCGTTAATGGGGTGGTGTTGCCATGGATCCCGATTTGCCTCATCCATAAAATGATCCACATCGGAAAAGCGATCGATCAATGTCAGATGCAACGGGCGTCCTGCTAATCACTCAGGATCGATGTGTTAACTTGTCCTGGAGAAATTTTTAGTCGTTATGACGACACTGGATTCGTCATGCGCTGCGGGATTCACTGCCAGATTGTCGAGCAAACGTCCACGTCGATAACGCAGTGGACAAGTCATTTGAAGACGATTTTGAAGACGATTTTGAAGACGATCTGGAAGGCGAATTAGAAGACAGCTTGGAAGACAGCCTGCAAGATACCTTGGAAGACAACCAAGTGGACAACCGGGGTGGCCGAAACCACCCCGGTTCCCCGAATCCAGACCAGCCAAAGTTGGGAAGGGCTCTTGATAGGAATTGGCAAAGTCTGGTCGCTAGCGATCGGACACGACAGCGTCAGAGAACCCCGCTATCGTTCAGGCGCCCAGTCTATCGACGGCCTGATTGGCACTGTGTCAACATTTGTTATATCCCGTTAAATCCCTTTAATATCAACAACAACGGAGCGAATTTGTTCGATGCCTGAGAAACCAACTTTGAGCCACCGCGACGTCCTCATGGACGAAAAAGAAACTGTCTGGCAGGGCTATTTCAGGGTCGATCAACACCGGCTGCGTCACCGTCGGTTTGACGGCACGCCAAGCGATCTACTGCTTCGCGAGGTACTCGAGCGCGGTCACGTCGCCGCGGTGCTGCCGGTCGATGTGGCGGCCCAACGTGTTGTTTTAATTGAGCAGATTCGCCCCGGGGCTCTGGCCGCCGGACTCGAACCCTGGCTGCTCGAGTGCGTTGCCGGCATTATTGAACCCGACGAACAGCCACAGGACGTTGCCCGACGCGAAAGCCTTGAGGAAGCCGGTTGCAAAATTGAGCAGCTGGTTCCAATTGCTCGGTTTCTGCCATCGCCAGGAGCGGTGTCAGAAACGGTCAACCTGTATTGCGGCTCAACCTGTGTCGACAACCTGGGCGGAGTTCATGGTCTCGCTGAAGAAGGCGAAGACATCAAAGTCCATATCGTTTCGATTGACAGAGCACTCGCGTTGCTGGAGGCGGGACGCATCGTCAATGCCAAAACCATCATCGCACTGCAATGGCTCGCGCTGAACAAACATCGACTGCACGAGATCTTTAACTGACTCGACCAACAGGCTCTCACCATGAACGTATCTGACCTCTACATCTATCCTGTCAAATCCACATTCGGAGAGCGAGTCGACACATCTCTGGTCAAAACCAGAGGCATGGTCAACGATCGACGATGGATCGTGACAGACGAAGACGGCAAGGCCATCACCGGGCGGGAGGTGGCCGTGCTGAGTCTCGTCACGGCGCGCGTTGGCGATTCCGGGCTGTCACTGTCACAACGGAGTCTTGCGCCGCTCACGGTTCCTTTCCCGAGCGCCGATTCACGGCGTGCACCTGTTCGAATCTGGAGCGACGTCGTCGATGCTGTCGACGCAGGAGACGCCGCTGCACAGTGGCTGACAGCTGCGCTTTCCAGACCCTGCCGGCTTTACTTTATGGATGACCACTCTGAAAGGCGGGTTGCCGGCCATGCCAGCACTGTCTCGTTCGCCGATGCATTCCCGGTGCTTTTGACAAACACGGCGTCCGCTACGGATCTTGCGACCCGGGCAGGTGAACCCATGGATATTCGACGATTCAGACCGAATATCGTTGTCGACGGCGCTCTCGCCTACGAAGAAGACACATGGCGCCGCATCCGGATCGGTGAAGTGGAGTTTGAGGTTCACAGTCCCTGCGAGCGCTGCAGCTTCACAACGATCAATCCGGACAACGCAGACTCCCACCCCCGACAGGAACCGCTTCGGACATTGGCGAAGTACCGACGTACGCCGGAAGGCGAAGTCTGTTTTGGGCAAAACATTATCGCAGTGAATGTGGGTACCATCCGATCCGGTGACCCGGTCGAAATTCTGGAACAGGGGTCGCCTCGTCCGGCAAAGTTGCGATAAACCCTTTTGAGCAACAATCACCGAATAGCTGAAACAGGCCAGTCACCAAAGGCGGTACCTCAATGATTGATGAATCAATCGAGCTTGCACAAACCTGCGCTTCGCTGATGCTCGGATCTGTCTCCAAAAACGGTTCAGCTCACTGCAGCTATGCACCCTTTGTGAGACCCGAGGACGGTGGCTTTTATATCTTTATCAGCGCCCTTGCCGAACATACCGACAACCTCCTTCGAACTGGCGAAGCCAGCATCATGATTATTGAAGACGAGTCCGAAACCGATGAGATATTCGCGAGACGAAGACTCAGCCTGCAATGCAGCGCGCAAGTAATTTCGCGCGATTTACCGCAGTGGCATTCAATGCTGGATCTGCTTCAGGAACGCCTCGGTGACACGGTTGCCATACTGCGCGACCTTCCTGATTTCTCATTGGTAAGACTGGTCCCAAACGCTGGCACGCTAGTGACAGGTTTCGCCAATGCCAAAACCCTGACGCCGGAAAATTCTCCACTGCTGCGCGTTAAGTGAATTACTATCAGCAACGTGCCTACCCGGCCCCGACATGCGCCAGTCATACAGGCGCGGCCCGTTACATACCCAACTAACCGAGAGCAACCATGATTGTCGAACAAATCTGGACCGCAAACGCCTATCGCAACTTTAACTATCTGATCGTTTGTCCTGAAACAGGCGAAGCGATGGCAGTCGATCCACTCGACCACGAAAAGTGTCTCGGTGTTGCCAAAGACAAAGGCTGGGACATCACCCAGGTTCTGAACACACACGAACATGGTGACCACACCGGCGGAAACAAAGACGTCATCGCCGCCACTGGTGCGAAGTTGCTCGCTCACAAAGATGCGGGAGCGAAAATTCCCGGGATTGACAGAGGTCTGTCGGCCGGCGACGTGATCAAAGTCGGCAAGACCGTTGAACTAGAAGCACTCGACACGCCAGGCCACACCATGTGCCACATTTGTCTGCGGTCACACACAGAGACCCCTGCCCTGTTCTGCGGAGACACGTTGTTCAATGCCGGAGCCGGTAACTGTCATAACGGTGGACATCCTTCAGAGATGTACGACACCTTCGCGGCCCAGCTCGCCGAGCTTCCCGATAGCACTTTGATTTATCCGGGCCATGACTACATTGCCAATAATCTCGAATTCACCCTCGACCGAGAGCCGGACAATGCCCGCGCCTCTGAACTGCTTGCTGAAGTAAAAGACCAGAACACCGATGACGCTCTGGTTACGACTCTCGGGCTCGAAAAAGAGATCAACACGTTTTTCAGATTGCGAAGCCCAAGCGTGATCGCAGAACTCCGTGAGTCGTTTCCTGATCTTCCGGCCGAGCCGGACGCCAAGACTGTTTTTCTGAAGCTGCGTGAATTACGCAACGACTGGTAGTCATTCGGCACGTGGACGCCTCCAGGCGCCACGCAACAAACACGTGATGCAGGGTCGGCACGACCCTGCATTTTTTTCGCTTCGACGCCTAGTTCGCCCCCTGTTTCGACGATGGCAGCGAAAGCGAAATCACGTCGCCGAGCGTCGACTGAATTTGACTCAGCCGCAGATGGTTATAAACAACGCTGTCCGCGAACACGCCACAAACCAGCGTCTTGACGGCAGGCTGGTCGATCGACGAAATCTGCATGTACGTTGCCAGCGTCTCCATTGGACGATCTTCGTCAATGGGACTGACCCATACTCTGGGCGACCGGTTCGAGTCCTTGTCGACTTTGGCCGCAACGGTCAGCGGACCGCTGATTTCGTGGACGGCAGCGTAGTCGATGCCTTTCCAGGAACGCACAACATCGAAGGCGCCGGATTTGACCGTAAAAGGTCTGGCAAACTCGGCACCGCCGCGATGTGCTTCGATCGCACACCAGGGCGCGTACACCTCGACATCCTTGATGCTGCCGAATATCCGGCCATCCTGAATGTACACACGAGATCGCTCTTTCCTGATTTCAAGGTCCTTGTTCAGGGCGACGACGCTGCCGGCAGGCGGTGAGTAAAGCGGGCTGTCCAGCGGCGAAACATTCGTAGCCGCGCACCCGCTGACCACGATCGCTGCGGCTCCAAGAACTACCGTCGCGAACCGTCGTTGGCGGTTGTTTCTGGACTCGGCCAGTTTCTGTATTGGATTGATCATATTTGTTCAGCTCGTTTAAGCAGATTGTCCACCACTTCTACATATGGCTTCTTTTAAGACAGTTTTCAAGCCAGTCGGTTCCACAAAAATGCACCGCAGAACCGCGCTGCTACGGGTGTTGTATGTTTCTGAACGTGAGATTGAGGCGTTCGGTTTTCACACGCAGACGCTTGGGCAAGTGGTGCTTCCAGTACCTCTGGGTTGGTCCGGCCATTACAAGCAGCGATCCCGATTCCAGTGATATGACATGTCGCATGGAAGGATCGGTTCGATGACGGAACTCAAAGTCTCGACTCACTCCAAGACTCACGCTCGCGATCGTTGGATTCGGACCGAGCTCCGGCTCATCATCAGCATGCAGTCCCATCGAGTCAGAACCATCTCGGTATCGATTGATGAGACAGCTGTTGAAACTGCAGCCCGTCAATTCACTGACTTTTTCTTTCAGGTTCATCAAGACATCAGTCCACGGTAGCGGCATCCAGGTGCGTCCTGACCATTTATAAATCGCGGCTTCATCGCCGTACCAGCCATGAAGGCGCGGTGAAAGAATTTCACGCCCAAACATTTTTATGCGTGGCTGCTCCCAGGCGACATCCGCGATCAGTGTCTGACAAAGCTGCTCTGACTCCGACAATCCAAGAAAATTCGGCGTGTACCTCACATCCGCGTCGGGCATGTCCAGGCTTGTTGAGTCACTGAAGAGTGCGTGCTGCATGCTGTTGCCCTGAATCAGGCCTGAGCGTTTAGTGATCGCATGAGCAAACATGCAATCGCACAGGCGAACACTTCGAATCCTGCGCCAACAAGTGTCCAGGTCGACGTATCCCCCAGACTGATCGCAGACACGATGCGAACCAGACCAACACACCCGAATATAACCGCGACGAGCATCAAGGCGGTCTTGATCGACCAGCGGCCTGCGACAGCTGCGGCCAGTGAAACACCAAGCCCGATCTCAAGTCCGCCGTAGAACGCTCGCAGTTCGCTAACCCCCGTTGGGTTAACGGCGCTGATCCCGGCCGCGCCAGTCAGAGCCTCAGTCCACAATAGACTGCCAACCCCGAAACCGACGAGAACGAGTGCAATAAAGGAAATGAATATTTTTGCGAGGATCATTAAC
Source organism: uncultured Gammaproteobacteria bacterium (assembly GCA_938034705.1). Taxonomy (GTDB): domain Bacteria; phylum Pseudomonadota; class Gammaproteobacteria; order Arenicellales; family CALHMG01; genus CALHMG01. The sequence continues at coordinate 18,247 of CALHMG010000283.1, read as the reverse complement.
CGCGTACGTATTCAATGATGCCGCGGATCATTACTCGCGACCTCGGCGTCTTCCACCACGACGGTATGGACGATTACTCTCGGGACGTTTGACGACAACAATCGCGGAATCACTTTCGTGCAACAGGCAGAATTCGGACAGCCCGTCCAGATTGCCCAGCGCGCTGACGTCGGGCTCCTGCAGGACCAGCGCGCCACCGTCTCCAACTGCCTGAGTCACCCGTCGCAGATTCTCCAGCGTCAGTATTGGTGGCGCCATTACTACGATAGCGAACTGATGACTGTTCACATCATCAAGAAATTCTATAAATGGCTGCTGGTGAGTAGTCACTCGCAGGTCGTTATTGAATGCAGATTTCACGACAGAAGCATCGACGTCAGCTTCATGATGAACGACCAGTCGGCATGTCATATCCATGCCGTCGATGATCCAGCCGGCGAGATCACAGGCGCCCGATCCGCTCACCAGACTCACTCCACCGTGACGTGTTGCAGACAGACCGCGAACCAGTCGCCCAAGTTCGTCATCGATCCGCGGATTAACAGGAGATGACTCGAGGGCTGTTCGGGTGTGCTTTACCGAGGCTGGAATGACATGCAAATGCTGCAACTGCGTCACCCTCATACCAACTCGACCAACTCGGCACCCGCAGCCTCGGCCCAGGGAGACGCGACATAAGCTGCCCCGGAAGATACGCCGGTGACCTCATCGAACTCAGCAAGGTTCGGGCAGGCATACAGCGCCGGGTAGACGCCGTTTGGCGCACGTTCGACCACGAAACCATCAGGAAGGTCGCCGGTGACCCCGGGCTGCAGACGGTCATCGACACACACAATATTCGAACCGCTCACGTCGACTCGTGGAAAATGCGCGGCTTCGCCGATCGTCATCTCATGGTCCGTCAGGAACGACAGGAGCTGGTAGACCGCCGGCATGATGCGACGCCCCCCGGATGCGCCCAGTGCGCGGCGCTTGCCCTGTCCAATGCTTATCGCCGGACACATGTTCGACAAAGGCCATTTTGAAGGCGCCATCGAGTTGGGTCGCCCGGGACGCGGGTCGAACCACATCACACCGTTATTCATGGTGACGCCTGAACCGGGAAAGACGACCTTGGAGCCGAACAGCGAAAGCAGCGTCTGCGTTAACGCCACAACGTTGCCATGGCGATCGGTCACCGAAAGATGGGTTGTGCACGACGGAGAACTGCCCTCGCCGACGTCGCCCATGGTCTTGAGCCGGTGCGCATAGGCCGTGATGAGCGCGCTGGTATAGGCACCGAAGTCCGCGTCAACTGGCGTATCGCCGAACGCATGATTCTCGATCTCGGACAACGCGTGCTGCAGCGTAGGTCCCGCGGTCATTCCCGGTACCGTGTGAATCGCACATTGGCGATACGCAAACTCATCGCTGGGAGTCACCGTGACGCGATAGTTCTCAAGATCTGTTGCGGTGAGGTTTGCGCCAAGATCCGCTGCGTCTTTGACAAGACTACGAGCAATCTCGCCCGTATAAAAATCTGCTGCTCCGGATTTGGCAAGTCGCTCCAGAGTCGCAGCGAGATTGGTAATTTCTATTCGCGGCAGCGGCCCGCCCCACTCCCCAACCGGCGCGAACCCGTCAGGAAGAAAAATATTACGGGCGGATTCAAACTGTGACAGCGACCTGGCCTGGGACGAAATCTTGAGACTTGCATACCAGTCAACAGCCATACCTTCGCGGGCAAGGCCAATCGCAGGCTGCAGAACTTCTTCAAGCGGCCATGAACCAAAACGCGAAAGCGCCTCATTCATCCCCGCAACATACCCGGGTACCGCAATCGATCTGGGGCCAAAAACATTGGAATCGTCAACAACCGACGGCCAGCCAAACAGGTCCGAGTCCGCTTCATCGCTGCTCTTCAGTGGATAATCTACCGGGTTCAGCGCATCGCTGGCACGCACACCAAAGCTAACCGCATGCGTCTGGCCGCTACTGCCGTCGTGAAACAGCAGATTGCCGCAGCCGCCAAGCCCGCTCATCCAGGGCTCGACCGTCCCGATTGCGAAACCCGCGGCAATCGCCGCGTCCATCGCATTACCGCCAGCCTCGAGCACCGCAGCGCCAATCCTCGAAGCCGTGTAGTGCTGCGACACGACGACGCCACCACCCGCGCTTACGGCGGGTTTGTTGAGCTGCCAGGTTTCATTGTACGAAGACAAATCAGGCTCGCAGAATCTTTCCAGGATTCATGATGTTGTCCGGGTCCAGCGAGTTCTTAATCATGCGCATGACGCTGACCGCCTCCCCGTGTTCCGCGACAAGGAAATCCAGTTTGCCGTAACCGATGCCGTGTTCACCGGTACACGTTCCTTCCATAGCAAGGGCACGATTTACCATTCTCTCGTGAATGTTGTTGGCGCGTGCGACTTCTTCCGGATCATCGTGGTCCACAAGCAGCGTGAGATGAAAATTGCCGTCGCCGACGTGTCCAACGATTGGCGCGATAACGTCGGCTTCGCGAATGTCGGCCTGGGTCTGGGAGATGCATTCGGCCAGTCTAGAAATAGGAACACAGACATCGGTAGCCCAGATGGTTCCGTTAGGCCGCATCGCCTTGCAGGCGTACGCAGCATCGTGGCGGGCCTGCCACAGCTTGTTGCGTTCTTCCATGTTGGAGGTCCAGCTGAAATCCTCGCCCCCAAACTCGCCAGCAATCATCTGCAGCGACTCCGCATTCTCCTTCGCCCCGCTTTCGGAACCGTGAAACTCGAGCCACAGTGTTGTTCGCACCGGCATATCAAGCTTCGAATAGTTGTTGATCGCTTCCATTGAAGCTTCGTCGACCAGCTCCATTCGAGCGACAGGAATCCCGGACTGGATCGTCAAAATCACGGTGTTCACCGCAGACTCAACGTCGGGGAAGTTTGCGATCGCCGACGTAATGCACTCGGGAATTCCGTACAGTCGCAGGGTAATTTCGGTGATCACACCAAGCGTTCCCTCGGAACCGACAAACAGTCTTGTCAAATCGTAGCCGGCCGAAGACTTGCGTGCGCGGCGAGAGGTCTTGATGATCCGGCCATCGGCCATGACCACCGTAAGTGACAGAACGTTCTCGCGCATTGTTCCATAACGAACCGCGTTGGTTCCGGATGCGCGCGTGGCCACCATTCCACCAATCGACGCGTCAGCACCCGGATCGATTGGGAAGAACAGACCCGTGTCGCGCAAATGTTCGTTCAGCTGCTTGCGAGTCACGCCAGGTTGAACAACGCAGTCGAGGTCCTCGACGTTAACCTGAACAATCTCGTTCATCTCCATCATGTTGATGCAGACGCCACCGTGCAGCGCGGCAACATGACCCTCAAGTGCTGTCCCGGTGCCGTAAGGGATCACGGGACATTTATATTTCGCACAGATCGTAACGACCTCCGCGACCTCCTCTGTGGATGCCACGGTTGCCACAGCATCCGGCGGCATCGAGTCATGAAACGACTCGTCCTTACCGTACCGTTCGCGTACTGACGCTGATGTGGAGAGCCGATCACCAAGCAACGCTCGTAACTCGTCGATCGCGCTGAGATGGTGTTCAGGTGTTGGAACTGGAGCCGGAGTAGAAAACATGGTGTCTGCCTCACGCAGTAGATATCTGGGACGTTCGCCAGGAATAATTTGGTCCTGACCGTATTATGACAGCGCCCGCCCGGTATCTCATCCTGTCAGACACGAAACTGTCGTTTCGCAGCGCGCGAATCCGACTAAAGACCAAACTCTGAAACGGATTCGCGGTATTTGTCCAGATTTTCCCGGGTGTAGTTCGCGTAATCGAAATCGAGTGAGGAATGGATCTCCGAGACCATGGACCACATCGTCTCCCGCAGCAACGACGCACACTTCAAGGCTCCGTAGGCACGCCAGGCTTCTTCGGACGCGGATTCACCAAAATAGCGTTCGTATACCCATTGCTCCTGACGGGAGTCGAGGCCGTTGTTTGATGCGAGCCCACCAAGATCAAACAGCGGGCTGTTAAACCCGGCGTAGTCCCAATCGACCAGCCACAGACGCTTGCCGTCATCGATAAAATTCGCGGCGAGAAGATCGTTGTGACCGAAGACAAGACTGACCGCGCCTGTCGCCTGTTCCAGCGCCGCCGACTGAGCCATCAGCGTGTCGAGTTCGGTCGTGTAAGCCGATTTTTGTTCACGCAGCCCACGCGCGTAGGTTCGAATGACCTGGTAGACCCAGAAAGTCAGAGCGGGTGTATCGAGGTGGGCGGGAATCTCGCTGTGCGCTGCTTTGATCAGGGGCACAATCTTTTCAAGACTGGCGTCCTTGACGACATCACTCTCGGACAGCGTCTGCCCTTCTATGAACTCCAGCACGAGCGCGCCGGGTTCGACATGCACCACCGGTGGCGAAACGCCTGCGGCAGCGGCCGCGCGACTCGCCGCAACTTCGTTAAACCGCATGACGCCATGCTCGGGAATATCATCGCCGATCCGAACAAAATACCGCCGGCCGCTGTCTTCGCAAAGAAAATTGGCATTGGTGATGCCGCCAGTGATCGGTTGAGGCTCAACCTTGCCCTTCCAACACCCAAGGCCGGCAGCGCGCGCTTCAGGGCTCTTCTTCGTGTTCATGGAACAATCATACCGCCACTGGTCGTCGTTTCGGTTTAAACTTCCGATATGGCACGACCTGATCTAATCGAACTGCGACGATTCGCCGAAGAACTCGCCGACGCTGCCCGGGCATCGACGATGCGCTGGTTCAGACGGCCACTGGAGGTCGAATCAAAGTCCGATCTTTCTCCGGTCACTGCAGCCGACAAGGAGACCGAGGAACGTCTGAGGGAACTCATCACCCAGCGTTTCCCGGAGCACGGAATCTTTGGAGAGGAATTCGGCCACACGAATCCTGACGCGGAATTTCAGTGGGTCCTCGACCCTATAGACGGCACACGAAGCTTTATCGCCGGCGTACCGAGCTTTGGCAGTCTCATCGGCGTCCTGCGCAATGACGAACCTGTCGTTGGCGTCATCGAGATGCCGGCAATGCACGAGCGATTCGTAGGCGTCAAAGGGCGACCTTCGTTCTTCAACAGCATGGAGTGCAGGACCAGCGAACGCACGTCTCTTGCGGATGCGAGAGTTTTCGCAACCACACCCGACATGTTTACAGCGGACGAACTCAAGGCGTTTGATGCCGTCAGTCACGCCGCAGATATGAGACGTTTTGGACTCGACTGTTACGCGTTCGGGTTAGTGGCCGCCGGCCACGCCGACATTGTCATCGAGTCGGACCTGAAACCTCACGATATTCTGCCGATCGTTCCGGTCATCGAGGGTGCCGGTGGCCGAGTCTGTGACTGGCACGGACGGGCGCTGGGACTCAATTCCGGGCCTCAGGTTATTGCCGCGGCGTCGGATGCGTTGCTCATTCAGGCGCTCGATGTTATCAGTGAAACCATCGACTTGGCATAACCATCAGGCCATCGCATACTAACGACATGCATCCCATCCTGACTCGCCTGGGCCGAATGTTCATCGTAACCGTGGTTGCGATCGCGCCCATGCTTGCCGCGTCTGCAGATCAGAATGACCCTCGCCTCGGTGAACTGTTCAGTCATCTCGGTGATGATGTTGACGCATCTGACGCGACCCGGATTACCAACGAAATCTGGCAGATCTGGCACCAGTCTGAAGACCCTGAAGTACAGGCTCGCTTCGATCGCGGCCTGCTCTACATGGGTGAAGGCGAAATCGAAAAGGCCGTCGCGGAGTTTGGTCATGTGATCAAGATGGCGCCCGACTTTGCCGAGGCCTGGAACAAGCGTGCGACGGCGTACTACATGATCGGTGACACTCATCTTTCAGCAGCCGACGTCAAAAAAACGCTTGAGCTCGAACCACGACATTTCGGCGCACTCTCCGGCCTCGGGCTTCTCTACGGTCAGCACGGCAAGATCGCGGCGGCGATCAAGGCTTTCGAAGAGGCTCTCGCAGTGAATCCGCACCTTTCAGGAGCAAAACGCAATCTTCAGGCGCTACGAGAAGAACTGAATAAAAACCAGTCCGAAACTTCTTCCGGAACGTCTATCTAACCCGGCGTTCTCGACGCTTGAGTGGTTTAACGTTACTTCAATGGCCTGGATCGAAGAAATAGACGAAGACGACGCCAACGGCGAACTTCGTGAAATCTACGCCGATCTACGACAGCACAGTCGCCGCATCTCCAACGTTATCAAGGCGCACAGTCTTAACCCGCATGCGATGCGCACCCATCTCGATCTGTACAAGCACCTGCTGTACGGCGAATCGGCCCTGACACGACCCGAGCGTGAAACACTCGCCGTTGCGGTGAGCGCGATGAACAACGACAGCTACAACATCACCCATCACGGTGAAGCGCTGTCAAAGTATCAAGCGGACAATGCCAAATTACGCCGATTGCTGATTGACTACGAATTTCTCGACCTTCCTGATCGAACCGCGAAGATGCTCACTTATGCGGTGAAGCTGACCACTACCCCGAATGAGATCACAGCGAAAGATATCGAGGATCTTCGCGAGGCTGGATTCGTAGAAAAGGAAATACTCGACATCAATCTTGTCACGTCGTACTTCAACTTTCTGAATCGAATCACCATGGGCCTCGGGGTCTCGCTGACAGACGAAGACGACGGCACGCAGTAGCCGCGCGACCAACGCTGGCACGACGAGTGGTTCAGAGCTCAAGAACCTGGTTGAGCCAGCGGCCAATATCGGCGATTTCTTCCGGTGATACCGAATGAGGAATCGGCCAGGTAGACCAGGCCACATCAACGCCCGCAGCTTCAATGGTTTTCTTGCTCTCCTCTGCAAGTGAGATCGGGACTACCGGGTCAGAGACGCCGTGGGCCATGTATATCGGCACCTGCGCATTGGCCACCGACATCTCCTCCTTCAGTGAGTCGCCGAGCGGCAAGTAGGTAGACAGCGCAAGGATGCCGGCAAGAGATGTCGGGCATCGCAACCCCTGAAACAAAGCGATGGCCCCGCCCTGGGAAAACCCGGCCAGAACGATACGCTGACTCTCGATACCACGCTCAATCTCGAAATCGATCAGCTTCTGAATCGTTGCTGCCGAATCGCGGATGCCCTGTTCGTCGGTCGAGCGATCGATATCCATTCCAAGGATGTCGTACCAGCCTCGCATCGACATGCCTCCGTTAACGGTGATCGGGCGAACCGGTGCATGGGGAAATATAAATCTCACCTTTGCCGATTCGGGCAGTCCGAGGGCGGGCACAACAGGTACAAAATCGTTTCCGTCAGCGCCGAGCCCATGCATCCAGATGACGGATCGATCCGGGTCATCACGGGTCTCGAGTTCAATGCGCTCTGGCAAGTCTTTGTGGTCTGGGTTGCTCATAGGTGATCTCGGACTGTTGTTCTGCTGGTGATACGGGTAGCCCATTGTAACAGTGACGCCGGTATACTCGCTCACCATGACTACTTTCGAACAGCTTCAGGACGCTCGTCGAATTCTCGAAGGCGTTGCGCACCATACCCCCGTTACTACCTCGCGAACTCTCGACGATATCGTTGGCTGTCAGGTTTTTCTCAAGTGCGAAAACCTCCAGCGTATTGGGGCATTCAAGTTCCGCGGCGCGTACAACTCGGTGTCCCACCTCGACCCACAGACACGTGCCAGGGGAGTTGTGACACATTCATCGGGAAATCACGGACAGGCAATTTCCAAAGTCGGCCAGCTCATGGGCATTCCAACAACGATAGTCATGCCCACTACTGCGCCCGTTACCAAACGGGCAGCGGCCGAGGGTTACGGCGCCACAATCGTCGAACACGACCCCAAAGTCGAAAAACGCGAAGAGGTTTCCGCTCGACTCGTCGAAGAACACGGACTCAAGCTGATTCCCCCTTTTAATCACGATCACGTCATTGCCGGTCAGGGGTCAGCCGCGGCAGAACTGCACGAGGATGTGCATGACCTGGACGTTCTCATTGTGCCCTGCGGTGGTGGCGGCCTGCTGTCCGGTAGCGCTCTTGCCACCCGCAATCTGCGGCCAGGCTGCCAGGTCATCGGCATCGAGCCCGAGCTTGGCGACGACGCTACGCGCTCCTTCAGAACCGGGACAATTCAGCGCGTTGAAAACCCCCAGACAATTGCCGACGGCACACGCACCGAGTCCGTGGGCGACATCACGTTCGCGATGATTCAGGAATACGTCGACGACATGCAAACTGTCACCGAACAGTCGATTATCGATGCTGTAAAGTATTTGTTCCTGCGCCTTAAGCTTGTCGTCGAGCCTTCGGGCGCGCTGGGCATCGCTGCTCTGATGAGCGGCGCCATCAAGGCAGAAGGAAAACGCGTAGGCGTAATTCTCAGTGGCGGCAACGTTGACAGTGCAACGATGACGCGGATCCTGGCCGAAGGCCGGGACTGAACTTCGTTACTCACATTCGTTGCAGCGCGAAGCGTTCTGCGCCGCGCGGTAGTACTGCTCACCTTTCTGGCGAGTGACGAATCCATAGATTCTCGCCACCGCTTTACAGGCTTGATTCGGAACCATTTGTCTGGCTCCACAGGCAAGCTTGAGGTCATCGAGAAATCGCCGATCACAGGCGCTGCGATCCTCACCACAGGTTTCATAACACCGGTCATGACGTTCACAGGCTGGTCCAAAATTGTAGATCAGAAAACCGTCGGGAACCTTGCCTGCAATTTCTCCGGATCCGCACGCCTTGTTGAACCCATCGGTGACGCCAAAATTTCCAAGCGGAATCTCAAGACCCGTTGGGTCGGACAGCGTTACGGGATTTGCTGCTGCATAGTTGAATGGATTGAGTCCACCAGCAAGCCCCAGTGGATCTACTGAAAGATATCTGGCGGTAACGGGATCGTAGTAACGATGCCAGTTGTAGTGAAAACCCGTTTCCTCATCCATGTACTGCCCATCGAGTCTGACATAGACCGCATCGTCAGCCGCGGTTGAGCTTGTTTCGACGGCGCCGTTGCCGAATCCGTCTGGCTCCCAGCGCCAGGTTGCCTGCCCCTGACTGTCGACAGCAAGACGAGCCGCGCCGGCTGGACCACTGACGAGCCATCGCAGACTGGCGACGCCGGTCTGAGGGTTCATCTGCGCAACAATTTCAGTGTCGTCCCAATAATATTCGCGAACAAATTCCCCGTTCACGCTCTCGGCGATCAGGCGCCCCAGAATATCGTAGTGAAACTGTCGCGTAACCGTGCCGTCAGCGGTCTTCAGTGATTTTGAAGTTCGCTGACCGCGAGCGTTGTACGCATAGATCGCAAGCGTCTGACCACCAGAACGCACACGACGCAGCCGACCGCGATCGTCCCACGCCAGATTCACATTCAATCTGGTATCCACGATTCGATTTCCCGACGCATCGCTGTCGAAAGAATTCGGGCCGTTAGTCGACATCCGGTTGGAGCCCGCAACAATGGATCGTTGATCAGAACCGGTTCCGTCGATGCGTTGAATCTGGTTGCTGTTGGCGTCGTACGCGTAGTCCCTCTGCTCTGCCAGGAGGCTGCCGCTACCGGCCTCACCAATCAACTGATCGGCGGCGCTATAGGAATAGTCCCGCCCTCGTCCGGCATCGACCCAGCCCGTAACGTTGCCGTTTGCGTCGTAACGATAGTTCCGTGACTCGAGATTCTCGAGCGTATGATTAACAAGCTGGCCGCGACTATCGTACTGACGCCGTTCCCTTAAGCCAGCGGACAAAGTCTGTGAAACCACCTTTCCGTCAACACGCAGAACGCGATCAGACGCAAGAGGCACGATGGCACCTGGTACGTGCAGCTCCATCGATGTTACGCGCCCGGCGCTGTCCCGCAGATACTTCACTTTGCGCCCACCGGGATACTGAATCGACTTCACCGCGTCATTGTCGAACCATTTGTAGCGCGTTCGATAATTGCGAACGCCATCATTCCACGTTGTGCTGATCGTGTTGCCGAACTGGTTGTACGCTAAAGCTGTGCTGCCTGATTCATCGGAATATCCACAAAGCCGGCCAGCACCGTTTTTACAATTGTCCCAGCTCACGTTTACATCAAACCTGGAGCTGTCGTATCTAATGCCGACGATTCGGTTCATTGCATCCCAGCGAAAGCCGGTTTGAGAACCTCGGGCGTCAGTTCGTTGAGTCAGATTGCCGGCAGAATCATACGCAAATGCGATATCCCCGCGATCTGCACTTTGTTCTTCGCGCATATTGCCAAGGTCGTCCCAGTCGAACACCGTACGGGCCCCGTTAGCGGCGGTAACCAGCGACACGGAATCGTTCACGTCGTAGGAAAACTGCGCAACCCCACCCAGAGCATCCTCGAAGGTCCGCAGCCGTCCGAGAGCGTCATAGCCATAACGGGCCGAAACGATCGACCTGCCGTTGATTTCACTACGCACCTGTCCGAGCGTGTTGGAGTCGATGGTTTCCTCGATGCCCCCGCGACTGATTGTGCGGATCTGGTCCTGGGCGTCATAGTCAAATTCAACGACCGACTCAACCGCCCCGTCGACGTTCAAAACGGTTTCTGCGCTCAGGTTGCCACGACGATCGTAGTCGTATTCGATCGTGTTGCCGAGACCATCGCGCTTTGCATTGAGCATTTGCGCGTTGTCATAAAAATACAGCTCCTGATTGCCAACCGGGTCGGTAGCCGACACGAGTTTCCCGTTTGCGTCGTAAGCAAAGGTGCGAACTCTTGAGACCCCGGATGCCGTGATTTTCGTCGTCCGAACGACTCGCCCGGAGGCATCGTACTCATGACGCGTCTGCAGACCGTTCGGGTCGATCATTTGCGTGAGGCGACCGCTGGCGTCATAGCCTGTGTAGCGCGTGGTGTTTCCAGCGGCATCGGTACTGGAGGCCAGCTGCCCACACCTGCCTGCGTCAGCGCACTCGTGCCAGGTAAAGTGGCGAACGTCGTTGACGTCTGTACGCGGCCCGTCAACTTTGATCTTGCGATTAAAGTTATCAAAGCTATAGCGTGTGACGCGCTTTTGCGCACTGGCATCGCTCGCAAACCCACGGTGAGTTTCGCGAATCTTGTTCAGGTTGGCGTCGTAGTGCCGTTTGATTATTTGCTGCTGTGACGCGACCACGCTTGAACGTTGGATACTCGCCAGAACTGATGAATCAGGAGCGAGGTAGCTGAACGCGGTAGTTCGCTGAACCGAAGTGTTCGCGGCTTCGGTGAGAGAATCCATCTGACCGATATCGTTGTAGCTCATCGATGTTCGGTTGTTTTCGGGGTCAAACACATCGATCAGGTTCTGGCTGGCGTCGTAGTCGTAACGCCAGACCGATCCGTCGACCACGTTTTCACGCCGCGTAATTCGTGGGTCCGCGTAGCCGTCTGAAAAACTGACGTTCTCGCGCCCACCGGGGGTTAGCACAGACACGTCACGACCCGTGCGCTGGAATCGCGTCTCCTCCTGGGGCCCGAGGCCTGTGTCGGCGCGGGATGAGGCTATCGCTTTACCGGCGCTGTCGTATTCAAACGTTGAGAATCGATTGCCTTCACCGTCGGTCACGCCCGTCAGCGCCTGGGGAAACTGCTCGTTCTCATAGTGATACTGATAACGGATCAAGCCGGCAGCTTTGACAGCAACGAGGCGGCGGTCGACATCCCAGAAATACTGGTGCAGCACTCCGGAAGAATCTGTCACTCGCTTGATCAATCCGTTATCGTTGTAGCGAATTGATATCCGGTGGCCGAAAATCGACGTGACCGTCAACAGGTAACCAGGCCCTGGCGCAACGTTTGCCGGGGTCTGCGCCGTACTCCAGGTTAGTTCGCGCTTTGGAGTTCCAGGTCCCTTGACACTTCTGAGTCGGCCTGTTGAATCAAAACGCTCGCGATGACCGTCAGCCGTTGTGAGAATCCAGTCACCGTTCGATTTAGCCTTCAGTCGAGCACCAACGCCATGAACCGGGGCGCTTTGTTCACCGCTCTTGTCAAAATACCAGACTTTGCCATTCGCCCTTTGCACGGCGGCGAGTGTGAAACTCGATGACGGCGTCGGTATTAACTCGATTGCAAAGTTATGCCGCCAGTAGTCGCCCATGCCGGAAGGAATTGCCGACGCGGGATCGTTGACTGGCCGAAACGCGAAACCGTGACTTTCGTAACGTCGGCTAAAATTCAGTCCATCGGGTTGCGCAACGTCCGTGACCGTTTCGATTTTGCAGCCGTTCAGAACGCCAACCGGATTTCCACGACACTCGCTTTCAGTAATTCGACGGCACACAACTTCATCTGCCGGGAGAGTGACAATCTCCGAGCCGACCGGGCATACGGGGGAACGATCTTTCAGGACCCAGTCTGTGTGATCACGGGATTCGTTGCGAACGCACTGTCCCTGATTGTCGACCTCAAACTCGGCGATTCGAACCGAGCCAAGATGGAAGACAAGTTCGCCATTGATGTAGTCCTTGCTGCCCGTCCAGCAGGCTGGTGTGCCTGCCTGATCGCCGTCTTCTGCCCAGTCAATTTCAGCAACCCCAACGTCACAACGCCGACCTTGCCAGAGGTGATAGTCCTCTATTCGCGCGTGGTACTCGGCATCGCTGCTCGCCGGATTTGTGTTGCTGCAGCCTTCAACCGGATCCCAGGTGCCGCCATCAAGGGCTTCGCACTCGCGTGCGTAGCGTGCAAGCACGGGGAGCTCACAGTAGTTGTAATTCCACGGAGTAAGCTCGGCGCGAGTACATGTAGCGGTTCCGCCACGTTCGGCGCAATCGTTCGGCTGCTGCGCGTCAACGGGTGTGGTGGAGACAAGCAGCCCGCAAAGCATAAGCACCGCTGCGGGAATACAACTAAATCTGGAAACACAAAACATCATTTACACAAGACCCCCAAGCCTCAGGGGAAAGTGCATCGATACAACGATCAGGTCAACTACTGTCGCGACGACGTGGCGACAAGATGTAGATCACATCGTTTGCGCAGGACTTTTACCCAGAACGGGAAAACTGAGTTCGCAGCCAGCAATCAGTCGCCGCTAAATCGCGACTCGATCATGAACTTGATCGCGTGGGTCAGGCCGTCAGCGAGATGTGCCATTGCGGAATAGTTGAGCGTGGCGGCGGTATCCGTTGACAGATGATAGTGAGGGTTTCGGAAGTTTGCTGTGTCCGTAATCATCATTGCGGGAATTCCCTCGCGCCAGAAAGAAAATTGATCCGAGCGTGAAATGTCGCGAACGAGCTCTGGTGCAGCGATGCCCTCAGACGGTAGCCGCGCGCGTTGGCGGAAACCTTCGATCATCTGATGGACAAGCGTGCGCGACCGGGCGTTGCCGACAAAGGAAACGAAGTTGCCGGTTGAAGGGTAAAACACCTCAAACCCGTCAGGATAATGCTGGGTTGCGTCTTCGTCCTGATAAAAACCCAGCGTTTCCAGCGAGAGCATCGCGACGATTTTTTCATTGCGATCAAGCGCACGTGCAACGTGCTGAATGCTGCCCATTTCGGATGTACCGAACCATGGCGCCTCTTCGTTGACGAATGCGACAAAACGCAAGGTGTAGGGAGATTTGAACCCCTTCAGCGACCGCGCCAGTTCCAGCATCATGGCCACACCACTTGCGTTGTCGTCGGCCCCTGGAGAGCCGGGCACGCTGTCGTAGTGAGCGCCAATGACGACCACACCGTCGCCCTCAGTCCCTGGGACATCGGCAACGACGTTGGCAACCGTCGCGGAGCCGGTTGCGAATTCCTCAAACCCCGGACTCAAGCCTGCATCAACGAACCGTTGACTGATCCAACGTGCTGCTTCGTCAAGAGACCCCGGGCGACCGACGTGGCGTTCGCCAATAGTTTCGCTGAGCGCACTCACATCGCGACGCAAACGGTTTTCCACTGCCGCATCGGCAATACCGGATTCGCCGCTGTAGCTTGTTCCCGGCATTTTGATATACCAAAACCATGCAGCCAGCACCGACAACACAAACACCGCCAGCGCACAGACAAAGAACCAGCGTATGGAAATCATCGCTCCGCTTCGTCTGGCGTTTCCACCTTTAGCTGTCACCACTGCGCGCAAAACCTCACTCAAAAAAACAGACTGCAACTTGACCTGCCTGCACCGCCATCGGAACATGGGAGCCTATGGCAGTCGTACGATTCACTCCCAATCTTCATCGTCACGCACCCTGCCCCGATCTCACAGTCGAGGGCGAGACGGTCGCGGCCGCGTTGGATCACTACTTTTCCCAACACGAAGCGGTTCGCGGATATGTTCTCGATGATCAGGGAGCGGTTCGCCATCATATGGTTATTTTTGTTGACGGCATTCAAATCAGCGACCCTGCGACGCTCTCGGACTCTGTCTCAGCTGACTCCGAAATTTTCGTCTTCCAGGCTCTGTCCGGTGGCTGAGGCAGTTGTCGCGAGGTCGGGATGAAAGACCCATTCACTTTCAGGATATCACGGCATGTCAGATCGACTCTGGGTAGGTACCCGTAAAGGGTTATTTCGCCTGCGACGCAAAAACGCAAGCTGGACCATCGACCACGCTCCAATGCTTGGAGATCCGGTCACCGCCGTCCTCCCGGAACAGAACGGCGACACGATTTACGCCGCGCTTGAACACGGACACTTTGGTCCGAAAATTCAGGTATCGAACGATGGTGGAACATCATTCACAGAAGCGGCGACACCGACCTACCCGGAAAAGCCCGATGACGTCGAGGACATCGACCCCATTCGACGCAAACCAATCCCCTGGAACCTCAAGACGATCTGGGCTCTTGAGTTCAAGGAAGCCGGTAGCAGCCGTGGCATCTGGTGCGGCACGATCCCCGGTGGACTCTTCGAATCTGACGATGGCGCGGCAAGCTGGTCGCTGAACTCGTCCCTGTGGAATCACCCGGGACGTGCTTCGTGGTTTGGAGGCGGCGCAGACTTTCCGGGAATTCATTCGGTCAACGTGCATCCGGAAAACAGCAAGCAGGTGACCGTGTCGGTATCCTGTGGCGGGATCTGGCACACATCGGACGGCGGCGAAAGCTGGTCCGTCGGCACCCAGGGCATGTTTGCCGAATACGTTCCCGACACTCGCCGCGAAGATCCGCTCATTCAGGACCCTCACAGAGTCGTCCAGTGCCCTTGCGACCCGAACACAATGTGGTGTCAGCACCACAACGGAATATTTGTTTCCGGCAACCGTGGACAGACCTGGAGATCGCTGGAAAACGTCACTCCCTCTGTCTTTGGTTTTGCGGTCGCGTGCCACCCCGCCGATCCGAAAACAGCCTGGTTCGTTCCAGCTGTCAAAGACGAACAACGCTATCCCGTAGACGGCAAGCTGACGGTGACGAGGACACGAGACGGCGGCAGCACCTTTGAGACACTGAGCGAGGGACTGCCACAGGAACATGCCTATGACCTTGTGCTGCGCCATGGACTTGATGTCACCAGCGACGGCAGCACGCTGGCACTCGGCAGTTCCAGCGGCAGCCTGTGGATCAGCGAAAACGGTGGCAGCAGCTGGTCGCTGCTCAACGCCCACCTGCCCCCGATCTATACAGTACGTTTTGGCTAGTTTTCGCCGCGAAGGTGATGAATAAAACATCGCTTTGCAGCAGGCCGAGGGTTTGAAACAATGACTGCATAAAGAGAATCCAGATCCCGACGGACTTCAAGGTCACCGGACGGGACTCACACCCAAGAAACTATCAACCCACTCGACCCTGGGAGCCTGTGCACCATGGAAACCCGCGCCGCCGTCGCTTATGAAGCTGGCAAACCTCTAGTAATCGAAACTGTCAAACTCGATGGACCTCGTGAAGGCGAAGTTCTTGTCGAAATCAAAGCAACCGGAATTTGTCATACCGACGAGTTCACGCTGTCGGGAGCAGATCCAGAGGGCCTCTTTCCAGCAATTCTGGGACACGAAGGCGCCGGAGTCGTGGTCGATGTCGGTCCGGGCGTAACGTCACTCAAAAAGGGTGATCACGTTATTCCGCTGTACACGCCAGAGTGTCGGCAGTGCAAGTTCTGCACCAGCGGAAAAACAAACCTGTGTCAGGCTGTTCGGGAAACCCAGGGCCAGGGTCTCATGCCAGACGGTACCAGCAGATTCTCGATTGGCAACGATCGAATCTTTCACTACATGGGCACATCAACGTTTGCCAATCACACCGTACTGCCGGAGATCGCGCTGGCGAAAATTCGTGAAGATGCTCCGTTCGACAAGGTCTGCTACATCGGTTGTGGTGTCACCACAGGCATTGGCGCGGTCATGAACACGGCGAAGGTTGAGCCGGGCTCCAATGTTGTTGTGTTTGGACTTGGCGGCATCGGTCTGAATGTGATTCAGGGAGCCAGACTGGTAGGCGCGAACATGATTGTTGGCGTCGATCTGAACGACAGCAAAAATGAGATGGCCACCCGTTTTGGTATGACCCATTTTATCAACCCCAAAAATGTCGACAACGTCGTCGAGGCAATCGTCGATCTGACTGATGGCGGCGCCGACTACAGTTTCGAGTGCATCGGCAACGTTGAAACAATGCGTCAGGCGCTGGAGTGCTGTCACAAGGGCTGGGGAGAGTCCGTGATCATTGGCGTCGCTGGCGCCGGCCAGGAAATCGCAACGCGGCCGTTCCAGCTGGTCACGGGTCGAGTGTGGCGTGGCACGGCTTTCGGCGGCGCCAAAGGCCGTACCGACGTGCCGAAGATCGTTGACTGGTACATGGACGGCAAAATCGAGATCGATCCGATGATCACCCACACCATGGGGCTCGACAGCATCAACGATGCGTTCGATCTGATGCACGCCGGCAAGTCGATTCGCTCAGTCGTCGAATTCTGAAATCTGATTTGATCCACGAAAAAACCGGTTGCCCCTGGCAACCGGTTTTTTTGGTTTAGATCACGCTGTGCTGGTCTTGCTCGCTGACGCTATTCACCCAGTGTCAGACGTGCGACGTTGCTGGAATTCGCCGCTTCCTGGACGTCAACTTCTTCGCCATCGAAAGTCAATTCAACAGCGGGCGCGTTCCCGATCAGCAGACTCAATGGCGGCTCGCCCACCACCCGATAGCTCTGCTGATTCTTGATCATCTGCACAAAGACTTTCTCGCCGGTGGCGTCGACCACCTCAACCCAGGAATCGCCGGAGCCCGTCAGCACCAGCTCTGGCCAGGCCGGATTGATTACCCGAGACGTCTCGCTGTCGTCGGTGGACGCATCTGAGGTATCTGTTTCGGCGACCGTTGAGTCATCTACGGTCGTGGACTCCGATGTGCTCTGCGCGCTTTCGGTGTCGGCTGAAACCACAGTTTCATCAGTGGTCGTTGTCTCAACGACTGTCGGTGAGTCTGCGTCTGCCGCGGGAGTCGACCCCGAGCTGCTCGAAACGGTGCCGTCACCCGCGATGACTTCAACGGTCTTGATCTCTTCTCCGGTCGGAGAAATCGTCACTGTTTCAATGATTGTCTCTACAACTTCGCCACCGGCTTCTTCAGAGGGCGTCGTCACAGCAGAAGCCGTGGTCGACGGAGTCGGAATCACAACCACCTCGGGGTTATAGGCCGGCCGGGTCGGGTCAGACTCGTTAATTTCCACATTCGTGACGATCGGTGTAATCGCGGGTGCCGCTAACGTAGTCGTATCAGTTTCCACAACGGCTGGTTGATCTGATTCGACGATCGCTGCGGTCGTGCTCGCGGTCTCCGCGGGCACCTGTCCCGAAACCACCTCTACAGTTTTTCGCTTTCCAAAAGTGACGGATTGCTCTGCGCCGGCCGCGATAGGCTCGACTGTTCTGGGCGCGGTGATCGTATTGTCGGTCACCGTAGTGCCGGGGCCGAGACGAACGGTGTCACCGGTCGCGGTGGTATCAGAAGTCATTGAAAACCATTCCTGCTGATAACCCATCCACACCGCCGCAGCTATCATCAGACCTACGAGACCGAGCAACATTACGCCAAGCCCGCTACCGGGGCGCTTGGGCTCGGGTAACACACGGGCCGGTTTGATCGCTTTGGTTTCCGGTTCATCAAGCGACGGATTCACAGACGGACCGATGACGTCGGTTTCAGAAACGTCGACCAGACGCGCGTAGCTCTTGAGGTATCCCTGGACGTAGGTTTTCTCAGGAAGTGCGTCGTAGTCTTCTTCTTCGATGGCGGCAATCGTATCGCGCGACAGATTCAGCTCTGCGGCCACCTGATCAATCGTCAGATTGCGACTGGTTCGGGCCGCTCGCAGCCGCG
>CALHMG010000282.1 GCA_938034705.1 uncultured Gammaproteobacteria bacterium | reverse complement strand
GGTAGAGCACCATGAGTAACTCCAGCAAGCGCGTCTGTTTTGTCGAAATGATGGGTGAGCCCGGCAGCTACGACGCCAGCGTCTACGACGATTTTGAAGACAAGGACCGCGAAGGCGACTGGTTCATTCGACGCTTTGGCGACGTCGGGAATATTGAAATTCTGACCTGCAACGTCTGTGTTGACGAACCTTTGCCTGACCCGCAAACCCTGGATGGAGTTGTGCTCGCGGGTAGCTACAATTCGGTTCACGACCGACGACCCTGGCAGCTGCGTATGCTCGACTGGTTGCCGACCGTTCGCGCGCAGGGGATCCCCTTGCTCGGAATCTGTGGTTCTCATCAGCTGCTTTGTCATTCACTCGGTGCGCGGGTGGAGTCGCTCTCACAGGGGCCTTACGCCGGCACCTTTGCGGTCAGTCTGACCCCGGCGGGCCGTGACTGTCCGTTATGGGAGTCCATAGTCGACGATGCGCCGTTTCAGTTTGCCAACGGTGAACACGTAGTCGATCTGCCAGCTGGCTGTACGCTGCTGGCGAGCAGCGGACCGGTCGGCGTTGCGGCCGTCGACTTCGGTGACAGCTGGTACTCGACCCAGTTTCATCCCGAAGGCACCAGTGAAACGCTCTCGACGGTCTGGCGTAACAAGCGACCGGAGCTGATGGAGCAGTACTACGCCGAAGAGTCGGGCTACCGGTTGGTAAGCAATTTTCTTAATCTTGTCATGGGATAAGTGTGCGGGTTCCGGCGGAAGAATTTCGTTCAGCCTCGCAGAATGTTGCCCGCCACAAAAACGACCGACGCACCGTACCGTTGTGCGTGACGCCGGGGTCGAAGCGGAGTGATAGCTCGTACACTGATGTTTTGAAGGAGCGCGACCATGAATGATCGACTGAATCCAGATGAAATCGCCCGGTATCAACGAGACGGCTACATCGTGCCGCGCGCGCGGCTTAGCGAAGCGTCCCTGAACCGAATCACGGCGGCCTACGCCGAACTCGGACGAGCGCATCCGGAGATCGGTCTCGACTTTGTACCGAGTCCGCACGTGCCGAACTACGTGCCGGGCCTTGTCGACTGTCAACCGTGGTTGGACTTCGCTGCGTTGCCCGAAGTGCTGAATCCCGTCGAGGATCTGATCGGTGGCGATTTCTTAATGTGGGGCTCGGCAATTTTCGGAAAGCCTGCCAACGATGGCAAGGAAACGCCGATGCACCAGGACGGCGAGTACTGGCCAATCAAACCCCTGGCAAGCGTAACCGTATGGATTGCGATCGATCATTCGACGAACGAAAACGGTTGCCTGCGCGTTGTGCCGGGCTCCCATCGAAGCAAAGACCTGTATCAACACAGGCGCGACGATGACGGTGCCTACACCCTGAATCAGGTAATTGACGATGAGGCAATCGATACGCGCGACGCCGTTGATATCGAACTTGAACCCGGTCAGTTCTCAATCCATGACGTACATCTTGTGCACGGATCCAGGCCCAATGTATCCGGACAGCGGCGGGCCGGGCTGACGTATCGGTACATGCCAACGACATCGCACTTTGACCATGAGTACGCGGGCGAGATGACGCGCACCATGGGCACAACCGATATGTCTGATCGCGTGCTTTATCTGATGCGTGGCGTCGACCGCTGCGGTCGCAACGATTTCAGCGCCGGCGCAGGTGACAGGCTCCCGCTGGTAACCGCCTGACCCCTCGCGGTCTGCGTCAGGGGTTGCAGTCAGTCATCAACGGGCGGGATGCGAAACTGCCCATTCTCGGGCGGCACAACGGCGCGCTCGCGGGGTGCGTCGAGTTGCGGTACCCAGTCATACGGATACCGATAGCCACGAAAGATGTCACTGAAGAACAGTCCTTCGCGGGTCGCGATGTTATGCGGGTTGGTGTACTCCCACACGATTTCGCTGTCGACGGTTACCTCGAACATGCGGCCGCAGTGTGATTCGGTGATCAGCGTGTTGCCGTTGGGCAGTCGCTGGGCCGCGCTCTTGTAGCGGCTGTAAAATCTGCTCAGGTCTTCACCTACGATCGGAAAGCCTGCCGTCAACGCCGTGAATTCCCAGACGACGTCGAGAGTGATCGGATCAATCTCAAGCACCCGAGAGTGATCGCGAAGCGCGTTCCAGGTGCCGTCAGGCGCGCCTGGATTGGGGTCACCAAAACCGCCACCGCCGCCGTTGTCGTAAACCAGCACGTTGCCTTCGCCCGGCAGGCCACGCGGGATGACGTGAGCGTGGTGTGGACCTACCAGAACCTGCATCTCGACGAGTTTCGGGTCGTGGGTATAGTCCGGTCCGATCTTCCAGACGATTTTGCCGGTGTCGCGGGAAATGATGTACAGCATCGTTCCCCGGTCGTCGGTGATGATGTTGTCCGGGTGAAAGCGTTCATCGCCAGCGTCGTACCATTTGTTTGGGCCAACCCACGAACAGGTGTTCTGAAACACCGGGTGCTGCGCACGGCAGCGACGCATGATCGCGTTCTTGGCGGCCTCCGAGTGACCGAATTGTTCAAATTCTTCCGCCGGCATCCAGTCCCACTGGATTTCGCCGGACCAGTCGACTTCGATCATTCGAGTAGCGCGCGGCAGATAGTCCCGGGTCACTTCGGGCCAGTAGCCGCTGCGATAGCTCAGCATCATGGTTCGGCCGCTATCGACTTTGGGTTCCATCCCCGGCACGTAATAACCCACCGGGCAGCCTTCTCTCACCAGGTCGTGGTTCTGACGCGCGGACCAGTGTTTTTTGCCGTCGACCTCCATTTCGTCAGCGCGCCCGAACGACCATTCGACGTTGCCGTCAAAGTCCTGCTGGACCACATCGTCCGCACCGACGTAGTGATCGAAGTTTTTGGAGACGCGACCGACCTTGCCACCAAGAATGCGACCGCCCGGCAGAAGGTTGAGCATAAAGCCTTCGTAGTCGGTCCACTGCTTGACGACGTTGCCATTCATGTCGATCAGCAACGCACCGACGCCTGGTTTGCTCGATGGGTACAGGGTGTAGCCGTTGAAACACTTTTCAGGTTTGTAGATCGTGGTTCCGGTGGGATAGACAGTCTGCATGATGGCGCCTTTTTTACGTGGACCAGAATGACCGTAATCAACGGCGGGGGTCGGCGCAATCAGATACGCGGTTCTGCAATTGATTTCGGGCGCCGCAAACCACAATGCGGTCGCCGTCACGTCGGTGTGTCAGACCTGATCTTCGAGAATCAGGTCCGATGCCTTTTCTCCGATCATGATGCTTGCGCCGTTGGTGTTGCCCGAGATCATTGTTGGCATGATCGATGCATCGGCGATTCTCAGTCCGTCAATTCCGTGGACCCGCAGGCGCGGGTCAACCACAGCGGTTTTGTCCTGACCCATGCGGCAGGTGCCGATTGGATGAAATGTCGTTTCTGAATTGTCCCGAATCCAGTCAAGAATTTCGTCATCGGCGTTCGCCAGTTCGCCCGGCGCAGTTTCTGCGCCGCGCAGATCCTCCATCGCGGTCGTATTGATGAGTTTGCGTGTGAACCTGACGGCGGCGAGCAGTGTCTGTTTGTCAGCATCGGCGGAGAAAAAATTGAACTTGATGCGTGGATGCTCGTCAGGCTGATCTGACTTGATATGAATGCTGCCCGTGCTTTGCGGTCGAAGTTGATAAATCGGAATGGTGATGCCGGGTTCCTTCGCCAGGGTGCGTTTGGTGAGGTCGCCAATCTGAAACGGCACAAAGTGCAGCTGGCAGTCGGGTGTTTCCAGCTCCGGCCGCGTTTTTATGAACGCGAGCAAAGGGCCCGAGGGAATGTTGAGCATGCCTTTTTTGGCGAACGCGTAACGCAATACTTCCCAGACCATGTTCAGGCCATGGGAGCGATCGTTGTAGGTCACGCGTTTGCGGGTAATCGCCCACTTCATTCTTGGTGACGCGTGGTCGCGGAGATTTTCTCCAACGCCCGGCAGCTCGTGCTGGAGCTGAATGCCAAGGTCGTTGAGTACGTCCGGGCGCCCAATGCCCGAAAGCTCCAGCAGCTGGGGCGAATTGATCGACCCTCCGCTGAGAATTGTGTCGATCGCCGAGCGCGCTTCCCTGTTTTTCCCGCCGTGTCTATAGCGGACCCCGACACATCGTTTTCCCTCCATGATTAAACCGGTTGCGAGAGCGTCGGTGACGACGTGCAGGTTGGCGCGCTTCATCGCAGGTTTCAGATAACACACGGCTGCGCTCATGCGGCGTCCGCGATGAATTGTCGTCTGGGTGCGGACGACACCTTCCTGATCTACGCCGTTGTAGTCGTCGTTGTCGGGCAGGCCGATTTCGCGACCGGCTGCAACCAACGCATCGTAAAGTGGACTCTGATCGACGGCTTCGCGGACGAATAGCGGGCCGGTTCGGCCTCGCAGCTCATCGTCGCCGCGATCGTAGTTTTCCATCCGCTTGAACACAGGCAGAACGTCGTCGAAGCCCCAGCCGGTCGCTCCACGTTCCAGCCACGTGTCATAGTCGATGCGCTGACCGCGTACGAACACGAGGCCGTTGATGGCGCTTGAACCACCGAGCACGCGACCTCGCGGAATGGGGATTTGCCGCATCCCCGTCGACTCTTCAGGCTCGGAACGATAGCGCCAGTTCGCGGCGGGGTGGTCGATCAGCTTGCCGTATCCCAGAGGAATTCGGGTCCAGAAGTGATCCTTGGGACCTGCCTCAATGAGTAAAACGTTCTTGCGTCCGTTTTCGGTCAACCGGTTGGCAAGAACGCAGCCCGCAGAACCGGCGCCGACGATGATGTAGTCGTACTGTGATGTGTCCATCGTTTCCTTATCCAAATGGTTCACTGAAACGGCTCACTCAATCCGCACAGATCTTCGTGACGTTGTCGCTGGCGTGCGAATTCTCTGTAATTTAAGAATCCCAGCCGCGGCTCGAGCAGGTTGATTGGCTCGAAATCAGCTTTATCGACCCTCAAATATTTTCGAACTCATGATCAGTCACGCCATAGTTAACGTGACCGGCACTACTGACATGCGCAAAACGCGGTGGCATCCACAGAACTTCCCCCCGTACTTGGAGCGACTTTCTCTGTTGTAAGCACGCGCGACCTCGTTGACAAGGTTTTGTCACGGTATGGACTGCCGGGGCCGGTTTCCTGCGTCTACCGGGAGCAGGGCGTCAACGACACCTGTCGTGTGAGCTGCGCTGGTGAGCTCTATTCGCTGCGAGTCTATCGAGACGCGTTGTGTCCGATGACTATCAGATGGGGTAGGTACGCGCACTCATCGACCAGGTCTGAAGGGACTATTTAGCCTGTGCTCTTTTGACCCACGCACTCGGTGGTAGTCATGCAGTGACACTGCACCGCTCTGTGTTTCTCCAGATGAGTCCGGCCTGAAGCGCGTCATTGATTCGCCGGGCGGTGTACGGCATAGATGAATCACTCAACACGCCACACGAGACACGGACCATGACCAATATGGCAGCGGTAATTCACGAAAAGGGTTCACCGGATGTGTTCAGCTGGGAGCCGTGGCCGGTAGCGGACCCCGAGAAGGGCGAGGTGCGCATACGCCACAATGCGATTGGCGTTAACTATGTCGATACCTATCACCGTCGCGGCATCCCGCATCCATGGGCCGTGCCGGAACTGCCGCTGGTGCTGGGCTTTGAAGGAGCTGGCGTCATCGAGGCGGTCGGCGATGGCGTGTCGGAACTGAAAGTTGGTGACCGTGTTGCGTACGCGTACCCGCCGCACGGTTCCTATAGCGAAGCGCGCTGCTATCCGGCCGATCGCTGTATCAGGTTGCCCGACGGTATCGAAGATCTTCAGGCTGCGGGCATGATGCTCAAGGGGCTGACGGCTCAGTATCTGATTCGACGGACCTACGCCGTGCAGCCGGGCGATACCGTGCTCGTCCACGCCGCATCCGGCGGGATGGGTTTGATTCTGTGTCAGTGGTGCAACGCGATCGGGGCGACGGTCGTTGGAACCGTGAGCACCGCGGCAAAAGCCGAGCTTGCCAAAGAACACGGCTGCCATTACCCCGTCATTCGCTCGCAGCAAAGTTTTGTCGATGTCGTCAAAGACGTGACGAAAGGAGTCGGCGTGCCGGTGGTGTACGAGTCGATTGGCAAAGACACGTTCATGGACTCGCTCGACTGTCTGCGACCTCTCGGCATCATGGCGAGTTACGGCCACGCATCTGGCGAGCCACCGGACGTGAACGTGGTAGATCTTGGTCGCCGTGGATCATTATTTGTGACCCGTCCAGCCATCATGCACTACATCGCGGAGCGTGAGCATATGATCGCCGGCGCCAAAGACCTGTTCGATGCTGTTCTGAATCAGGGTGTCACGATCAACGTGAACCACACCTGGCCGTTAAGGGAGGTCGCCGCGGCGCATGCTGCGATCGAGGGCGCGAAAACCACAGGGTCTGTTGTACTGCTACCCTAGATATCTGATCGCACCGACTTTGTGTGTCGATTACGACGACAGACTTGGCCCGCTGACTGTTCCAGCGGGCTACTGATGCATCGAACAATCTCAAGCGTCGATGCATCTGTCGTGTTCTCTCACCAACAATCGAAACTGCGACGCGGCAAAAGAATCATGTCTGAGCCACACCACCATTCCTTTTTTCACGGTCGACAGAAGTTGCTTGCTGCTGCATGCGCGCTGTACGTCGGTGGCCTCGTCTTGTTTCACGCGCAGCTTCCGCCTGCCTACGTCTGGGCAACCGCCGCATTCTTTTCGATTGCGATGAACTTTACCTACCTCATCGAGGCCAGAAGCCTGCGCTTGAAGGTTAGTGCAGAAGCCTCCGTAGCCGGTGTGCTGATCATCATGGCAATTGCCGGCGCGATTTTCGCGCCGCTGCTGGTCATCGCCTCGATCTTCTTGCATGGTGTCTGGGATCTGGCGAAACACCTCGGCGCCGGGGTGCCGTTTCTGCGCTGGTACATCTGTGGCTGCGCCGTTGTGGACACCGCATACAGCGCCGCGTTGCTCTTTTACTGGTGGTAGGTCATCACGATGCTCGTGTAGTGAGCAGGGTTCGCCCAAAACCGTGAACGCCGGACCGGGGCGTCTTGCTGTTTTGGATCGCTCGAACCTGCGACAATCCGGCCCTGTAATTCTCACAGCAGGGCAGGTCCGTGTCTGACGCATCGTCTGAAATCATCTACCACAACTACCCCCAGTCGCCGGTCGCAGAAAAAGTCCGCGCCGTTTTCGGGTTCAAGAAACTTGCGTGGAGAGACGTGGAGATTCCGCGCCTTACGCCAAAGCCCAAGCTGACAGAGCTCACCGGTGGCTATCGACGCACGCCGGTCATGCAGATCGGGGCCGATATCTACTGCGACAGTCAGTGCATCATCCGTGAGCTTGAGCGTCGGCATCCGTCGCCTGCGCTGTTGCCGCAGACCGATAGCGGTGTGCTCTGGTGTTTGAGCCGCTGGACCGACGGCGCGCTGTTTGATCTTGCGGTGAAGATGGTGCTGGGCGCAGCGGGGGATGATCTGCCCGCGGATTTTGCCGAGGATCGCGGTCGACTGTATCTCGGGCCGGACTGGGCAGAGGGCCTGAAAAAAGCCAATGCCGATCTTCCGCATCTCGTCAGCCAGATGCGCACCCCGCTGACCTGGCTTGACGATCAGTTGAGCGACGGACGCGATTACTTTTTCGGTCAGACGCCGACATCGTTCGACGCACAGATTTATCACGTTGTGTGGTTTATTCGTGGCCGTTGGGGCGGGGGCGCAGAATTTCTGTCGGCGTTTCCCAGGCTTGAGCAATGGGAGAAGCGCGTGCTCGACATGGGTCATGGCACGTCCTCGGCGATGGACCCGGACGAGGCTATCGCGCGCGCGGCTGCCTGTGCGCCCGCCGCCGCAACCGGTGTGGCACCGGGCGACCCCCAGGGCCTTGCCGTTGGCATGACTGTCGAGGTGAACCCGGACGTCGATGGCGGTGAGCAGCCGGTCAAAGGTCAGCTGCGTTACGCCGATGCGCAAACCCTGAGTGTCGACCGCGTGTCTGATCAGGCGGGTGACGTGTGCGTTCATTTTCCCAGAGCCGGGTACCGCGTCGATATCGTCAGCCAGGACTCGTGAGCGGTTTCAGCTGAAACGATCGGCCGCGAATGCCGAAACGTCGGTGTCGATCTGGCCGCGAGCCACCTGCTGCGCGACGAGTTTGCCTGACATCGGCGCCATCATCAGACCATAGTGGCAGTGACCGAAGGCGCCAAAGAGTCCGGGATGACGACTGAATTCCCCCAGTATCGGCAGTCCGTCCGGGAATGATGGTCTCACCCCCATCCACTCGCGCGCCTGGGTTGTGTTGAGATCGGGCAGCAGCCGTTTTGCCGTGCGCATGATGCTCTCGAAGCGCTGGGTGTTCACCGGCGCTTCGATCTCGGCAAATTCCGTGGTGCCCGCGATTCGAAGGCCCTCGTTCATCGAACTGGCAATGACCTTTCGTTCGACATCCAGCACTGAGTTGTTGATCTCGACACCGGGTTGTTCAAAACGCAGGTGGTAGCCGCGCTCGGCCACCAGCGGAACCTTATGGCCAAGCTTCGCGAGCAGTCGTGCGGACCAGGCGCCGGCTGCAACGACAACCGATTTGCTGTTGTATTTGCCGCTGTCGGTACTGACGATAAAGCTGTTCGCGCTCGGCGAGTGCAAATCAGCGACCTGTTCTTTTCTGAAAACAACGCCTTCGGCAATCGCTCTGGCTGCAATCACATCGCAGATCTTTTTTGGAGATCGTGCACGAGCCTGGCCTTTAATCAGTATCGCGGCTTTGAACTCCGATGAAACCGCGGGCTCCAGCGCTCTGAGTTCGGTATCGGAAATCAACACGACCTCCGCGCCCTTGTCGCGTCTGATCTGATGATCGAGCGTATCGAGACGGGCCTCGGACGGATCGCGAAAGGCCTGAACGTGATAGCTGTCCGTCAACAGCTGCTCGCTGCCGGAGCCCGCCAGATGTTCGCGATAGAGATCCACGCTTGGCGCACACAGAATCTGCATGGCGTCCGCTACCTCGCGAATCCTGGACTCGTTACCGTTTCTCAGGAATTTCATTCCCCAGGGTGCGAGCTTTGGCAGATAACGTGGCGCGATACGCACCGGGCCGTCCGGATCAGCAAGCCAGCCGGGTATGCGTTTGTACAATCCGGGTGCGAACTGCGGGACGATGGACCAGGGAGAAATCACGCCCGCATTTCCGAACGACGCGCCGTTCCCCGGTTCCTCTCGATCCACAAGCAAGACAGACAACCCTTCGGCGCGCAGTGACCTTGCGGTGCACACGCCGACCAGGCCCGCGCCAATCACGATCGCATCAAAGTCATGTGTCATGCTGCGTTAACTCCGGCCGCAACCGATTGTTGTTGTGCCGACCGTGTCGTCTTCATGTTGCGTCGATGCTCAGATTCACATCACGGCTGCAAGCTGTTGCTCATAGGCGAACAGCGCTGCAGATCCGCCGGTGTGGATAAAAAGAACTTTTTCGCCCTCCGTGAACTTACCACCACGGACTCCGCCAACCAGGCCCGCGAAACCCTTCGCTGAATAAACAGGGTCCAGCAGCAAGCCTTCCCACGTGGCGGCGAGGGCAAGCGCCTCAAGCGTCGACGATGCGGGAATACCGTACCCCTCGCCTACATAGTTGTCGTCTACCAGAACCTTTTTCACAGGCAGGGCCGGCGCACCGAGTTTGTCTGCAGTCGATTGGCCGAGGGCATGAACGGCCTTGATCTGGATATCCTCGGGCTGACGAACGCTGACACCAAGTACCGGCGTCGTGTTGCCAAGTGCGTGCAGGCCGCTGACCAGACCAGCCTGGGTTCCCGTGCTGCCGGTGGCGAGAACGATCCAGTCAAAGTCGGTGCTCTGGGTATGGATTTCCTCGGCGCACACCGCATAACCCAGTGCGCCAATTTCGTTAGAGCCGCCACCGGGAATGAAGTAGGGCGAGTGGCCGGCTTCTTTCAGCTTCTGCGTTGCCGCCTTTGCTTCCGCGTTCATGTCGAGGCCGGCGGGTCTGAATTCGATGGTGGTGCCGAACATGCGATCAAGAAAGACGTTGCCGGTTGTTTCGTAGCTTTCGTCAGTACCGGGCACACGGCGTTCCAGCAGTGCATGACACTTCAGGCCGAACTTGGCCGCGGCGGCTGCGGTCTGGCGCACGTGGTTGGACTGAACCGCGCCCTGGGTCACCAGCACATCGGCGCCCTTAGCCAGGGCATCACCGACCAGAAACTCAAGCTTGCGGGTCTTGTTGCCGCCGGTGGCGAGCCCGGTGCAGTCGTCTCGCTTGATGTAAAGCTCAGGGCCGCCAAGATGCGCCGAGAGGCGTGGCATGGCTTCGATTGCCGTCGGCTGATGACACATCGCGACGCGCGGGAATCTGTCGAGGTTCAGTGGCGAGGTCTGATCTGTCGCCAGTGCGGGTGAATTCATGAAACGGTGTTCCTGGATAACTTAAGTTGATGGAGGGATGGTCTGAATCAAGGCTATCGGTGGTCGATGGTCTTGCCAATTCGATGTGTGCCTAGCATCATGCGTAAAACGCATAACCTAATGCGACGCGACAATTCAGACAGAAGCCTTGAGGAGGGTGTCTATGGATCTTGCGTGGGTTCGTGATCTCAACAGTCTTGCGATGACATCGAATTTTTCCCGGGCGGCCGAAATGAATCACCTCAGCCAACCCGCGTTCAGTCGTCGTATCAAGGCTCTGGAAACGTGGGTTGGTGCAGAACTGGTTGATCGTTCAACCCATCCGGTCAATCTGACGGCGGCCGGCGAGCAGTTTCTGGAAGCCGGCACGCAGGCCCTGTCCCGAATCGAAACCGAACGCGATCTGATTCGTGAAGCCCAGGCGCAGCCGGATCGTTATCTCGTCACCTTCGCCACTCAGCATTCAATCGGCTGGCGCTTTTATCCGGCCTGGCTGCAGGAAATCGAAAGTGGTTTTGGTCCGATCATGTCGCGGCTTCGCGCTGACGATCTGCCTAACTGCGTTGCCGCACTCGACGCCGGTGACGCGGACTTTGTTATCGCGTACGCAAGTTCTGTCTCGCCGGGTATAGACGCCACGGCGGATATGGAATCGTTTTCTATCGGCCAGGACGTGCTGTTACCCGTGTGCAAGGCCGGGCCCCGCGGGAGACCCTTGTTTCACCTCGATCGCAACAACTCATCGTCAATTCCGTATCTGAAGTTTGGCGAGGTCGCACCGATTCGCCAGCACATCGAGCCATTGCTGGACAAACTCGAGCTGACCCGGCGTCTGGACATTCAGTATGAAAATTCAATGGCGGGTGCGCTTCGGATCAAGGCGCGCGACGGTGTGGGCGTTGCGTGGCTGCCAAAAAGCCTTGTGCAGCCGGATCTTGATTCCGGCGACCTGGTGGTCGCGGGCGCCAAGCGCTGGTCGATCAGGCTTGCGATTCGACTGCACCGTAACACCAAAAAAACCAACTCACTGACACGCAAAATCTGGACACACGTGCTGGACGCGTCGTCGTAGTGCGTCGCGCCAGCTAAACGTGCGTCAGTAGGCCTGGTTGTGACGCTGCAAGCGACGCAAGAGAAACCGACCGAGGGTTACAGCGACTGGTAGTAGTCCATCAGTATCTGCGCGACCTCAGGTCTGGAGAACTCGGGCGGTGGCGCAATGCCTTTACCCAGCATTTCACGAACCGCAGTTCCTGAGAGCAGCACAAAATCTTCTTTGGTGTGATCGGGCACGTCGCGCATCATCACAACCCTGTCGAGCTTTTTGGAGTACGCGGTGTGGTCCGCTTCGAATATCTCGATTTCGAGCGCACCTTCGGGGACGTCGTCATGGAAGATCGTCTGCGCATCAAACGCACCGTAGTAGTCGCCGACGCCGGCGTGGTCACGTCCGACGATCAGATGCGTCGCGCCCATATTCTGCCGGAACAGCGCATGCAGCACGGCTTCTCTGGGGCCCGCGTACAGCATGTCGAAGCCGTAGCCCGTTACCGACACCGTGTTCGGCGGAAAATAGACGTCGGCCATTTTGCGAATCGCCGCATCACGAACGTCGGCGGGAATGTCTCCGGGCTTGAGTTTGCCAAGCAGCATGTGCACGACGACGCCGTCGGCGTCGAGCTGATCCATGGCCATATGGCAAAGTTCTTCGTGCGCACGGTGCATCGGGTTGCGCGTCTGAAACGCGATGACTTTGTTCCATCCGCGCTTTTCGATATCGGCACGGATCGCATCAGCCGTGCGAAAGGTGTCTGGAAAGTCGGTTTCGAAATAGGAAAAGTTGAGCACCTGAATCGGGCCTGACACCGAAACCGTTCCCTCGGCCAGAAACGCCGCGACGCCCGGATGTTCGGGGTCCGTGGTTCGGTAAACCTTGTCGGCAATGTGAGCGAGTTCTTCTTTGGTGAATTGTTCAATGGCTTCGACCGCCATCGTCGCGAGCACCGGCTGCCCGTCAACGTTGGGATCGCGAAGGGCGATGGTGCTGCCGACAGTGATATCGCCAGCGTCGTTAACCAGGTTAAGAACAGGTGTGGGCCAGAAGAGTCCCGCCGTGGTCTGCATCGAGTCCGCGACACTCAGTGCATCGGCCTTGTTCATGTAGCCGGTCAGCGGTGTGAAATATCCGGCTCCCATCATCACGGCGTTGCCGGCCGCGCCAGAGCTGATGAGCAGTGACGGCAGAGCGTCCGCCGCCTCGATCGCTTTTGCGCGTTCGCTGTCTGACGCGATGTAAAGACTCGTTAGTTCATTGGCGCCATGGGGTTTGATCATCTGGATTGCCCTGTAAGGAATGGACCTGTCTGGTTAACGCGAACCTCTTCGCGCCGGCTCTGTCGGCGGCGATGAGTATAGTGCCTTTGATTGGGGTAATGAAATCGATTAGTGTCGACGCATCAAAGCAGGCCAGTCTTCGCGTCCCAAATAACACGCATTGATAACATGATCGTGCCCTGCGTTAGCTGCCAGACCCTGTCGACCAAACACAATCAGAAATTCAATGTTGACCGAAGCCACCCATGATCTGCGCCAGCACAACGGGCCGTTGCGTATTGGTGTGCTCTCTGACACCCACGGTGAAGTTTCCAGACGGGTTATGGACGAGCTGCGGGGTAGCGAAGTCATCGTTCACGCAGGCGACGTCTGCGGTCAGCAGGTGCT
Source organism: uncultured Gammaproteobacteria bacterium (assembly GCA_938034705.1). Classification (GTDB taxonomy): domain Bacteria; phylum Pseudomonadota; class Gammaproteobacteria; order Arenicellales; family CALHMG01; genus CALHMG01. The sequence continues at coordinate 3,416 of CALHMG010000282.1, read as the reverse complement.
GGACGAGCTGGCATCTATATCAAGTCGGGTGATCGCGGTATGCGGTAACAACGACCCGGCTTTTAAATATGACCGATCACCTCTGCCGGATCTCGTGCATCTCAAAGTGCCTGGCGGCACCGTCAGCGTTGTGCACGGACATCAGTTCGGCCACCACACGCCATCCCATGACGAGATGCGTGACGCGTACCCGTCGAGTCGCGCCATTATCTACGGCCATTCTCACAAACAGGTGCACGATGTTGAGGCCTCACCATCAATCCTCAATCCGGGAGCGGCCGGCAGCACCCGAACCAATGGCGGTGCGTCCTGCGCGATCCTGCTGGCTGACCATCAGGGCGACTGGGCCGTGAGTCTGTTTCGAGAGTCGTAACGCGCCAGTACCGAGGTCATCGAGATGGCCAGCAACAGGTTCGCGCGTTGCCTGTTGACGGCATGTCGAGCGGTTTGCATTGCGCGCGATATGGCCTGCAAAGGCCCGCTGAAAAACGGCTCCGTCGTGTTGGCACTTCTGCCATTGGCAACCAGTTTCGATCGACCGGTTGGGCCAACGCGCTGTGTAATCGGTGTTCGGTATCGAGGCAACGTTCTGGACCGTGGATGACCCGATGCAATGACGAGACTCAATTCAACCGCTGTCGGTGGGCTTAAGTGTCTGGCACCGCGTCACCTTCTCAATTTTGTCAGCGCAATCACCTATCAAAATGTACGCGCATGGCGATAAACGGGACGGGCACAGCGCCGCGGGTTTCAAGGGACACAGTCGGTCATTGTCTTGGTTTAACGCGCCCTATAATATTCACCCCGATAGTTCCAGCAGGGAGCCAGGTTCTGAGTTCCGCTGCTGACGTATTTTCGCGCGTCTAAAACAGGCAGTTCCCGTGCTTTCCGTCACGGGTCACCTGAATCGGTTCGAACATCGCCTCCGGGGCCGGAATCAGATCCAAACCCCCCGGCCGGTCGTACAGTAGTCAGCTTCGTCGGAGGAGCCCCGTTTATGTTTACCAACAACCCATTCGCCGATCTGTCGGCTGTCATATCTCCAGGGGTGATGCAGGTCTACGTCGTCCTGATGGTGCTGCTGGTGATTGGTGGAACCCTGCTTGATATGTGGCACAAGCAAAGTGCCAAGTACTTCTTCGAGAACGCGAAGAAAGCGCAGAAGGATGCCAAGCGCGAAGTCAGCGCGGCCGAGAAAGCAGGCCTTGGCGTTAAGACGGTGGCAAACGAAGTTCTGACGTCGTCTGAATTCTGTAACACACGCCGACGCATCTCCCATCTGTGCACGATGTACGGCTTCATCTTTTTTGTCGTGACGACAGCGATCCTGATTTTTGGTTACGCGCGTCCGGACGCGGCCGGCCCAACGCTGGTGACGCTGCTGTGGCACCTCGGCGCACTGTCTCTTTGCATCGGTGGCTACTGGTTCTGGTTTGCCATTCGTGTCGATGTCGCATCCGAAGGCGTCAAGTGGCATGAGTTCAACGGGCGCGGTGACTTCTTTATTATCGGTCTGCTCGCCATGGCAACATTTGGTCTGCTCTGGTCTTTCACCCAGACGTTTGGATGGCACACGCTGTCGGCGCTGTTCTTCTTCGCGTTCATCATCAGTTCGACATTTCTGTTTGCGTCGGTTTACTGGTCCAAGTTCGCGCACATGTTTTTCAAGCCGGCCGCGGCCTACCAGAAAAAGGTTGCTCAGGCCGACGGTTCAAACCTGAACCTGCCTGCTGACTACGATCTGTCAGATCCCGAAGTGCAAAAGCGCTTTCCCGACATTCCTGAATACATGGGTACCAACCCGCCAAACATGGGCCTCGGGATCAAGCGCGAAAGCCCGCAGCACTACTAAACGAACCCTTTATCTTGATCGTGAATTGACTGAATAAAGTCCGGAGAATCTACGATGCCAACATTTGTATATATGACTCGTTGTGACGGGTGCGGTCACTGCGTTGATATCTGCCCCTCAGACATCATGCACATCGATACGACTACGCGTCGTGCCTACAACATCGAGCCGAACATGTGCTGGGAGTGTTACTCCTGCGTGAAGGCATGTCCGCATGAGGCGATCGACGTTCGCGGCTATGCCGACTTCGCGCCTCTAGGTCACTCGGTGCGTGTGAAGCGTGACGAAGAGAAAGGCGTGATCGCGTGGCGCATCAAATTTCGCAACGGTAAAAAAGACATGGATCTGCTTGCGCCGATTACGACCAAACCCTGGGGTAGCGGCACGCCGCAGCTGCGGGATGTCGAGGCGCCAAGTGAAGAGATGCGAGCCAGTCAGCTTTTGTTCAACGAGCCCAAGTACATCCGCTTCGATGATGGCGATATCCATACATTCGAATCCAACGGTCTTGAGATGAGACAAGGGGTCGAGTACTGATGAAAAAATACGACACGATTGTAGAAGACGATATCGACGTCCTCGTCTGCGGTGCAGGCCTCGGTGGTACCGGTGCGGCTTTCGAGGCCAGATACTGGGGCCAGGACAAGAAAATCGTCATCGCCGAAAAGGCCAACATCGACCGCTCCGGCGCGGTTGCTCAGGGCCTGTACGCGATCAACTGCTACATGGGTACTCGCTTTGGCGAGAACAACCCGGAAGACCACGTGCGATACGCGCGTATCGACCTGATGGGCATGGTCCGCGAGGACCTGCTGTTTGACATGGCCCGCCATGTCGACTCAACGGTCCACCAGTTTGAAGAGTGGGGCCTGCCGCTGATGCGAGATCCGAAGACGGGTACGTATCTGCGCGAAGGTCGCTGGCAGATCATGATCCACGGTGAGTCCTACAAGCCAATCGTAGCCGATGCTGCGAAGAAGTCGGCCGATCAGGTCTTCAACCGCATTTGCGTAACGCATCTGTTGATGGATGATGCCAAAGAAAACCGAGTTGCCGGAGCCGTTGGTTTTAACGTGCGTACGGGTAACTACCACGTATTCAAATCCAAGACGGTTATCGTCGCCGCCGGTGGCGCATCGAACATCTACAAGCCTCGCTCGGTTGGCGAGGGTGCCGGACGCGTCTGGTACGCGCCATGGTCGTCGGGCTCTGCATATGGTCTTCTGATCAATGCCGGTGCCAAGATGACCCAGATGGAAAACAAGATCGTGCTGGCCCGTTTTAAAGACGGCTACGGTCCTGTGGGCGCATACTTCCTCCACCTGAAGACCTACACCCAGAACGGCGTTGGCGAAGAGTACGAATCAAAGTGGTGGTCATCACTGCAGGAAATCGTCGGTAAGGAGTACCTCGACCCTGAGGTTTCTCACCTGACCCATCGCCCGATCCCGACCTGCCTTCGAAATCACGCCATGATTTCCGAAGTTAATGCAGGACGCGGTCCGATTCACATGGTGACCATGGAAGCTTTCCAGGATCCACATCTTGAAGAGATCGGCTGGCA
>CALHMG010000281.1 GCA_938034705.1 uncultured Gammaproteobacteria bacterium | reverse complement strand
TCGCGTCGTCCAGCCGCCACCTACAGGTCCACTGGCACCGCCCGCGTTAGGCACCTCAACGAACGTGCCGTCACCCTGATTCTCAAACGCCCTGTTGGCGATGTTGCCACCACCGCGTTTGCAAACAAGATACAGATCGACGTCCATATCGTTATCGAAATCAGCCGCAACGACGCTCACACATTGCACAGGCTGTCTGAAACCGGCGTTGAAGGTGTTGGTGGTAAAACCGCTGCCATCATTACGATACAGGCGAGGCAGAAGTGCGCCATCTGCTTCAGAGGCACCGATCAGCTGAAGATCCGAAATCTGATTCGCACTCTGAACGGTGACGTAGGCCGGCTCGTAAGCGCGGGTGCCCGGGTAGATCATGATCCGCCACTCCCCGGTCGCGGGGTCGTAGCCACCATAGAGATTTACTGCCCCGTCTCGGCCAGCCGGAAATCCGTGAAGACGTGAATCAAGCGGATCCAGCTGAAACATCTGATCTCGAACAACATCGATTTCAAGTTGCGTGCTGCCCAGCCACATCTTGGGCGGCAGTTTGTTGAACGGGCTCAGCACGACGTCGATTGTTCCAGCCGTCTTAAAGCGTATTTCGGCAATCTCGCCCTGACGTGCGCTGTCGATAAACGCCTCGACGCTGTTCGGTGTCGGCTGCAGAGCGTCATTGGCAACGCTCAGCCCTCGAACAAAAAACAGATCCGGATCGAGATCGTTGTCAAAATCTGCGGCAACACCATCGACCACGTAGTTCACTGGCGAAATCGAAATTGAATCCCGGATATCAACCAGGCCGCCCGGGGTTCGTGCGTATATACCGTCGGGGAACACGCCTTCTCGCAGGCACGCGAAGTCCAGAACACCGTCCCCCGAAAGATCGGACAGGATTACGCTGTACAGGCGTGCGCACTTCTGGATTCTCTGCCTGGGCCCAAAGGTCGCCGGGCCGGTGCGAGGCATCACGAAGAACGAATTCAGCGTTCCCTGAATCGCGTCGAGATCGCCATCACGATCAACGTCGACCAGCATTCCGGAAATACTCCCGGAAGGTGGCTCGAACTGCCAGGCTTTGCCGCGATCGACCAGACGACCGTCGCCCTCGTTAAGCCACAGCGAGCTGAAAGATCCGTCGGCGCAGTCAAACAGGCACCAGCTGTTGCTGTTCGAGCGCAGGCCGTGCCACTGAACAAAGAGATCGGTATCGCCATCGGCGTCGATATCCGCAAAGGCGCCGCTGTGATAGTCGAGTGAGCGATACGTGCCCGCGATGAAGCTGTCCCGGTCGACCGTCAACGTACGGTCGGTAAACGTTCGATCACCGTTGTTGAAATAAAAGCTGTGTCGATCGCGGTGGTTGTTGACGAAAATATCAGGCCAGCCATCGTTGTTGAGATCGCCAATTGACTGACCCCAGCTTTCAGAATTTCGTCCGGGGAGACTAAATCCGGTAGTGTCCGTAAAGCGAATCTGCGCCGTTGCCGTATGGCTCACCACGCAACCGAACAGCGCCATGACACAGACCAGCAGATCCAGGCGCGGGCGGCCGATTCGGCGCGAAGGCGAAGCGAAATTCGACGATAAAACAGACGCAAGCGGTGTCGTGGACATCGATCTATTCCTGATCCGGGCGAGTGCGACAGCGACCTGCGCATGGGCAGGAAACGCTCTGATAGGCGGCGAAGTGTATGCCGTCCATCTGCCCTACCAAACCGATTATCCCGCTTTTTAACAGTTATCCACGCGGCCAGCCCGGAACCACGGACAGTTCATTGGGTTTACGCGATGCCGGATGCGGCAGTCAGCAAAACATCGCGCCCGGCTCACGCGCTGGACCAGAAGACAGCACTGCGGTGGGTGTTCCAGCGATGGAACCCGGGACTGCGCGGCTGGCATGGATCAACCCGCGTTCACGTCGGTCGTCTGACTAACCCTTTGAACGCTACTGCGCTTTTTGCATGAAGATCGTGACTTCAGCAAAGGTGACACCGAACTTTCGAATGTAGGCGCGGTTCATCAGCGTATTTTTGTCGAACGCCCAGAACCAGTCGTTGAAATTGACTTTGTAGGTGGTGTCATCAACAGGCAGATCAAACGTGTACGTCAGATTGACCGCGTTGCCGTAGCTTTTACCAACGGCGCCTGAAGGAACATCGTCTGCTTCACCTGAATAACCACCATCACCATCGGGCGTAATGCGCCAGGTACGCTTTTTGATTCCGTCGCCGATGCCGTAGGTAAAAGTCTCGTCGAGCACCAGCACGCCGTTATCGTCGGTGCCTTCGATGTCGACCTGGAATCGCTGAATAACGTTGCCGCTGCGGTCCTGGACAATGCCCCAGGCCTTGACGTCCCCGAGAAAAAACTCGACCAGATCCAGGCCGGGTTCATAGGTTCGATAGCGATCGCCTTTGATGCCTGTTGCGCAACCGCTGAGTACAACCGCAGCCAGGGCGAGTGCGATCGCGATGCGGCGCATCACGGCTTCTTACCGACGAGAAGATCGCGCATTTTGGCTTCTGAAGATTTTTCTCCGAGCCAGATGTCAAAAAAGCGGGTGCCAAACTCCGGGTCGTTAACCGTGCCCACTTCCTTACCGTCAAAATAAAAACGGGTGATGCGCTTGTCGTCGAGGATGCCTGTCAGTTTCGAACCCTTCTGAACGTCAGGGAATATCTTGACGATCTGTTCGAACCAGCTGTCAAGGGCGGCCTGGTCATCAAACCCCTGGCCCTTGATTTCCTTGATGGTGCGCTTGGCGATCGCGTCGCCGTCGAGTTTGCGCAGATACTCGAGCGTCAGCGCGAAAGGCTGATCGGGTTTGTAGGTGCCGTTGGGAGCGAACAGCGTCGCGTCGTAGATGTCGAGCAACAGGTATCGCAATCGCGCCTCACCGACCTTTTCAGCCGAAGGTACGAATTGATCAACAGACGGCTCATCGGCGTGCAGCACTGAGGAGAAGATCAGCCCGATCAGCGCTATGAAAAAACTAAACCGCTTCACTCGAAAATACCCATGCGTCAACAGTTCCGGTTACCCGATACTTACGACGCCGAACCTGCTTTGGATCACGGCTGAAATCAGATCAACGCTACTGGTCCGTATACTTCTCAAGCTTCTTGACCGTCATCTTGTAGCCGATCTGGGCGATGTCGTGATCGATCTCCTCGGTTTTCAGCACACCGGTGACGTAGACCGGGTCATAGATATCAAGATCACCAACTTCGATACCTTTGCCGTCAGGCTTAACGTGGATGA
>CALHMG010000280.1 GCA_938034705.1 uncultured Gammaproteobacteria bacterium | reverse complement strand
GTCGGCACGCCATGTCTCGACAAGACCAGCCCCGTCTATGGCGGAGACTGTTTTCCTGGCTTCATCAAGCTTGGCATCGCTGCGCCCGTGGAGCAGCAGGCTATGCCCATCCGCCGCGATCAATTTGGCGGTCTCGAGTCCGATACCATCGGTTGCACCAGTCAGTAGAATAGTTTTTGTCATTGGGAAATCCTGTTTTTGCGAAAAGAAATAGGGTTCTCAGTAGCGCACCAGTATTCGGCTCTCGATGCTTTTTCTTGGCGTGCAGACGTCGAAGTCGCCGTCAACATCAAGCGCGCTATGGGCTAGATGTGGGCGATCTGTGCTGTCGTACACGGTGAAAATGGCGACCTCGTCTGGTGACATTGAAGAGAGGTAAAACCATTCGTGCGCTTCATTCGCCGCTACGCCAAGTATCTGTCCACGACGATCGGAATAAATCAGTTCGATGCTGACCCAATCTTCTGGACTCATGGAGCGAGGACGAATAAACCCGAGAGGGGATGACTTAATGCTGGATTCAAGAGGGCGCCAGACATTCACGAATCCAAAGTCGCTGTTACGAAACTCGCGAGCGCGTGTCGGGCCCAGGATTTCAGTCAATCGTTGTTGTGCACTGGAATCACTGTAATCGTTATGAACGTTGCGCGCTGGTTTTCGCGCTGCATTCGGGTCGTCAACACGGACGGTATGATCAAAGACGATGATCTCCTGCGCGCTGATTTTCTGGCGCAGCAAATCGCACAATTCGTTGTTGTAAACGGCTTCCCAGTCGGAGGATGATTCGAAGTCAGTTACTTTCGTCGCAACCTGTTCGAAGCTGATCCCGTCGGCGTCGAAATCGACCTTGCTGGTGTGCCCGCGAAGGTCAGTGACCCGCACGGCCGTCTGCACGAGTTCAGGTGAATCGAGATTGCCGACGATGCCGTCCACATCAAATCGAAAGGCCTGCTCGCCGTCGCTTTTAATGTGGTAGTTCACGCTCGCTTCAATCGTCATCCTGGGCATCCGCTTTCATCTGTGTGGGGACGATTTGCACAGTAATTAATTGAATAATCGAGATAAACCAGCATAATCCATCTTCAGAATTCGGTTTTTGGATATAAACGCATGGATACTGAGGGCGTTCGGCTATTTGTGATGGCCGCCGAGATGCTGAACATAAGCGCCGCAGGCCGCGAACTTGGGCTAGCCCCGGCCGTTGCGAGTGCGCGGCTCGCGAAACTCGAAAAACAGGTCGGGGCAGATCTGCTTCGCCGGTCAACACGCACAGTGTCGTTGTCGCTCGAAGGCGCAGAATTTCTGCCTTTTGCACGGGAAATTCTCGCGCAACAGGATGCGGCCCTGACCGCCCTCGGCCATGGTCGGTCTGACATCAGTGGCACTCTGCGATTCGCAGCGTCCAGCACATTCGCGCAGCTTTTTGTCGTACCGATCCTGCCCGAGTTTCTTGAGCGTTACCCCGGCATCAATCTGGAACTGAAGCTGTCAGACACACAGATGAACTTGATTGATGGAGCCTACGATCTGGCGCTACGTAATTATGCGGTTGAAGACAGTAGCTTGAGGGGGCGCAAGCTCGCGGAAGATGCGCGTATTCTGTGCGCCTCGCCCGACTACCTGAAACGAAGCGGTTCGCCCGAGACGCCCGACGACCTGGACGCGCACCAGCTGCTTGTTTTTATGAATGCCGTGCCCCGCAAACTGATTTCCGCAAACGGAGATCGCTCATGCACGTTCCCACCGCCGGGCGGCAATGCACGGGTAATTTGTGATGACGGTGCCAGTTTGCGAATAGCGGCGAAGGCCGGGGTCGGGATCTGCATGAGTTCAATCTGGAATATCCACCAGGAACTGGCCAACGGCTCACTTGTTCGCGTTCTTCCAGACTATCAAGTCGATGATGAGTCGGCGATCTGGCTGGTTTATCCGAAGTCGAATGTTCTCACGGCCAAGGTTCGCGCATTTATCGACTTTCTGATCGAAAAAATTGGTGATGCACCCTGGAATGGTGTGTGACACATAGGTTGGTCTGCTTAACCAGAGCGGTTGGCGATCCTGGACGAAAAATGGCTATCGACCGGTGCGTGAGGGTGTTTGTTCAGCCAGCTATTTGCTCGACTCATAGCGGAAAACATCATCGATCCCCAGTTCGAACACCTCGGCAATTTTGAACGCAAGTTCGAGTGTCGGCGAATACTTGGCGTTTTCGATGGCGACGATCGTTTGGCGCGTGACGCCGACTTTGAGGGCGAGTTCCTTTTGCGTCATTTCGCCATTTTCAAAACGATATCGTTTGATCTGATTCGTAATGCCGAGCTTGCCCAAGTTCATATCCCTCGCTTGAAGAGGAATATTTTAATCCCCAATTCGGTAGCAACCGCCAGAGCATAGAACAGCACGATGATGTGAAAAACCCAGAACGCCTCGAAGCCTGCCGCCAGTGCAAAAATGGCCAGGAACAATCCGGCGCACAGAACGTGCAGTGAAACGAACAGGGATCGATGGAGTATCTGTTTGTCGCGTTCGTCGACAATGAGTTCGTCGGTGTCATCGGTCGTCGTAAGGCGCCGCAATTTGGTTCGAAGGAAAACGGTTCCGATCTGCACGGCAATTTCGAATCCAAACCCGGCCACGATCAGGATCGATATGGCTTTTCCGGTTCTGACGAGTGCATCCGGTCCTGTGAAGTAGCCGACGCCCAGTACCTGGAACACCCACCAGGCGTACACCAGAAATATGATTGAACAAGTGATTACCGAGAGATAAGTGCTTCGCAGCATCAAAGGCATAGCAGTCGCCTGTCTGATTATTGTGATTCAGACAAGGTATGAAATATTAGACACGGTGTCAAATATTACATACTTTATGTTTTGCGTCTTCATGGGTGATCGGTTCGCCTTTGCCTCGCGTTATTCAATGAGTAGCGGGTTGAATTTGGGAATAACCAGACGGCTACTCGGCGAATCTTTTACTATTCCTCTCCATTGCCACCACTGAAGATACGACTATCAAGATTGTTCAGAAACACGCGGACCAGGGGACTCGCGAGTTCGAGCTGGTTGACGATGCGATCGAATACCGGATCTCAAGTCCTTTTGGCGATGAGGAGTTATCGGTCGTGCTGTCGGTGTTATCGCCGGAGCCAGTCGTGGAAGGGGCGATGATGTACTTCGTCAGCGAAGTAAACCGCGAGGCACTGATCAAACTGTTTGTTGATCTGCCGGATGCTGAGACGTTCGCAGAGTTTGTCCGCTTTTTGAAGCAGCGTATTAAGGAAGAGGACTTCGGGCAGCTCGCGGCGGAGCACCGAACGTCCGCGATCACGAAAGACCAGGTCGATACGACCATTCGCATGCTGGAAACTTACGTCGATCCCGAAAGCATCGAAGAGTTGCTTTTAACCCTGCGCAGTCTTTCTGACGCGCCGGGTGACCATGATCGGCTCAGCCGGGTTGCTGAAGTGTTCAATGGTCTCGGTGTGCAACAGGGTCCGGTGCTGACCTACGCGCCGTTCTTCAATACGTTGCTCTTGAGTACGGACCTGGATGAGCTTAACTGAGGTTGGGTGGTTCGTGCGCAGACCCCTGAGATAAGTCATGACGGCGAAAGTAGAAATCTACGGAACCAGCTTCTGCCGGCATTGCCTGGCTGCACGTGAATTGCTGGACTCAAAGCAGATTGACTACACCGAATATCTCATCGATCTGATGCCGCTGGAGCGCGAGGAGATGCTGCGCCGCTGTGGACGCAAGAAGGTGCCTCAGATATTGATCAACAGTGTACCCATCGGCGGTGATGAGGACCTGATGGCATTGGATGCGAGCGGCGAACTGGACAGGCTGTTGGCGCTTGGCTGATGTCGGCGGAAGGTTTTTCGGTTTTTGCTTGCTGACTTTCGTCAGCGCGTTACGATTTGTCTAGATGCGAACCGTCCCTTCGATCAGGATGTGCGTGTGTCCACCGATCAATATACGGTCTTCATCAAGAGGGTGACGGCGAACGATCACACGACCGGTGCGCGCTATTTGGGTGCCCTGGGCGATCGTGAGATCACGATTTAGGGTGTTGGTCGCCGCAAACCAGCGAGCGAGTGCTGCGTTCAGAGATCCGGTAATGGGGTCTTCGCTCATGCCGCTTGAGGGCGCGAGCATACGTACTTCGTAGTCGCATTCACGGTTCTTGCCAGATTCACCGATAGCGCCGATCACGCCGATGGCTTTGAAATCCGGCCAACCGACTCGAGATGCGTCCAGATCTAACACGGCATCGGCGCTGGCCAATTCAAACGCGTGCCAGACGGGTCCATTGTCCAGCACTGCGCTGCGAATCATGTCTTCTGGTTTGATCGAGAGCGCCGTCATGATGCGCGCTTGCTCGTTTTGATCCATAGACAGAATTTTCGTATGCGGCGCGACGAAGGCTGGCGCATCACCGGAGTAGTCGATTTCGACAATGCCAATCTCGCACTGCTGTCGAATCAGTTCAGGATTCTCGGGGTTGCCGCCACTCTTCAGCCATGCAGCACAACTGCCCAGGGTGGGATGTCCGGCGAAAGGCATTTCTCGGGCTGGCGTGAAGATACGCACGCGATAATCGGCCGACGGGTCAGTCGGCGGAAGCAGGAACGTCGTCTCAGCAAGGTTGGTCCAGGCTGCAAACTGCTGCATTGTGTCCGTATCAAGCCCGTCGGCGTCGATGACAACTGCCAGCGCGTTCCCGCGACAGGGCGTCGAGGTGAATACGTCGCACTGAATGAAGCGACGATCAGAAGCAGGTGACGGCACAAGAAATCCTTTTGCTCGGTTTTTGGCAGGAATGATGGCGAACGGTTGGCGGTTCGTACCAATCATCCGGACCCGATTTGCAGATTACCCTTGTTTGTGAAACTGGAGCCAACTCGATTTCAAGGCACATGCCGCGCCAACGCTAAGGTTGCGCCTTTGTGCTGAAAGCTTGCGTAATGCGTGAGTACTCATGTATCATTCACGCATGAGCGATAAAAAACATGATCTTGTCTTCGACCTGCTCGCAGCTGCCAGTCGGATAGAGCGACGTTTAGATGCGTCCTTGTCAAACGTGAAGGGCATTAGCTTCAGCGAGTATTTCCTGTTGAAACAGTTAGCTGCACGTCATGACGGCGCAGCGACGCGCGTTGATCTGGCGAATTCCGTGCGACTCACGCCATCTGCAGTGACCAGAGCGCTGAAGCCCCTCGAAAAACTGGGGTTCGTTACGACCCGCAAAGGTGTGCGTGATGCGCGCCAGAGTATTGCAAAACTCACCAAAGCGGGCGAAGGATTGTTGTCGGACTCGGACAGTCTGGTGCGTGATGAAATCTCGGCACTGCCTTTGCCGCGTTCGGTGCCGGCTGAGTTCGCGGGATTTGTGTCTGCTATTGCTGAAAGTTAGTGTCCTGCACAACGGCAGGAGCTGCGTGACGCAGCTATCGGCAGTTCGTGATGATGCAGTCCACCAATAACCGTTATGGACCGGTTTCTGGAGGAGATGAACAAAAAGGAAGCTTGGTGTGTGCATTTGAGTGCGACGCTACTTTGGCCGTTCACGTCGCACACGACTGATATTTCCCGCGGAAATAGGGGATGATCAGAGATTCATCACCCACGGGCAATTCTCAATCATGAATGACACGATTACGCCGCCGTCTGCCGCCAGTGACCCGGGACGACTCGCTGAACTTGCGGCGAAAATTGCGAATTGCGAGCTATCGCCGGTTGATCTGATGAGGCGATATCTCGATCGCATCGACGCCGTGGAAGACCAGGTACATGGCTGGCGTGTTGTAGATCGCGAACGCGCGATGGACTTAGCGCTGCGAAGTGAACGTGATGCGCAAGCGAAGGTTATTCATGGGCCTCTGCACGGTATACCGATGGGGGTAAAGGACATCATCGATGTCGCTGGAATCCCAACTCGCTGTAACAGTCGCTCGCGAGCCGATGTGAGCCCCGCGACTACGGATGCGGATATTGTTCTGCAACTCAGGGCTCAGGGCGCGATCGTTTTGGGCAAAACGCATACCACTGAATTTGCTTATCACGACCCGTCGCCTGCGTGTAACCCCTGGAATACCGGCCACACACCGGGTGGTTCCTCCAGCGGGTCGGGCGCAGCAATCGCTGCAGGCATGGTGCCATTTGCCCTCGGCACCCAGACCATCGCATCGGTCAATCGGCCAGCCGCGTACTGCGGTGTATCCGCATTCAAGCCAAGCACGGGTTCGCTGTCGACCCTGGGTGTTGCCCCGTTTGCCGGCTCTTATGACACGGTCGGATTTTACGGTGGGCGCGTTGCCGACGCGGTGTATGCGTTTAAGTCGGTAGCCCCAAGGTTTGTGTCCCGCGCAGCTCAGGTCAGCGGGGCCCCGGTCGATGTCAGTCAGATTCGTGTTGTGATGATTGATGACGCTTTGATCGCTGACATGAGTGCTGATATGAAATCAGCGTATCGACGCATGGCCGACGACTTCGCCAATGCGGGTCATATTGTTGAACAAAGAAAGTCGAACATATCATTCGACGGATTTCGCGAGATGCAGGGTCGCACGGCAGCTTATGAGTCAGGACATGTCAATGCAGCATTTCTGCAACTCGAAGATGGGCTCATTGGTGATCATCTGCTTCAGTTGATTCGCGAAGGTTTGTCGACGAGTGACGAGAGCTACTTCGCTGACCGGCGAGAAATAGATCGCTTGCGGCAAAAATTTCTGAACGCTAATCACGATGCAGATGTGTTTCTGTGGCCTGCGGTACCGGGCATCGCACCTGAAGGTCTGGCTTCCACCGGAGATAATCGTTACATCGCTCCCTGGACCGCTATCGGTGGGCCGATCGTGACGATTCCCGCAGGCGTGGGGGCAAAAAATTTGCCATTAGGCTGCATTGTCAGCGGTCACCCGGGTAATGATATGCAAATGTGTCAATGGTCGCTGCAGCTCGCCGAGGTCGGCGAGCGCAGTCCCTTTGAGTCAGGCCAAAATTGAACATGATCGGTTGGCGAACCTGCTGATGTTTCCCCATTGCCTGCGGATCTGAACAACAAGCAGTGGTGGTCGACGAAAATGTGAAAGTCATGCTTGGCGACCGTGCTCGATGCCAGCTCCTGCGAATAGCTGGGCTTACACAACATTCCGAGGCGCCAGTGACACCGGGTTCAGGCGTGAAGCGAGCTGTTTGGCGGTCATGAGCAACTCCCAGTCTTTGCCTCGCTTTCCCACAAGCTGACCGCCAACCGGCAGGCCGCGTGAATCAAGGCCCAGAGGAATTGTCACCACCGGGTTGCCCAGCAGTGAGACAGGTGTTGTGAAAGACGTGAGCGCATCCAGATAACAAACCTCACTGTCACCAAAACGAAAAGCTTCGCGATAGTCCCTGACGCCGTTTCGGTCACTTGACGGCAGACGATGTTCAAACGCCGACACTTGGGAAACCGGCAGCAGCAGTGCATCGCAATCTGCGTATTCATTGTCAAAAAGGTTCTGCAATCCTGTGCGCTCGTTCAGTGCACTTTCGTATCGCGCCTTGTTCCGCGCTTGTCCGGAATGAACGTGCTTCAGGAATTTTGGGGATCGTTTTGCCGCAGAACGCCCAAACATCCGGCCGAGCCATCTTGCGGGCGGCGGCATCAGGCCGCCGGTTTCGTAGCCCATGATCTCTCCAAAGCAACGATATGCTCGATCATTCAAAATTCCGTCGCAGTCAGTAGATCGAAGTGCAAAGTCAGAGTTCTGAAAGCGCTTTGTGGTTTCCCGAAAAGCGTCCGCAGTGCTGTCATCCACGGGCAGTTTCTCGCCAGGATTCCAGACTGCAATATTTGGCGTCAAACCGGTCTCGTCGGGAGCTTGTTTCTGCGACAGACAACCCCAGACGGCCATCAAATCATCAACGCTCCGTGCAATCGGCCCCATCCTGGCAAAGTGTGCAAGAACGCTATCTCCCTGCAACATACCGTCGTTGGCGATTTCGCCCTCGGAAGGCACAAAGCTGAATACACCGCAGTAGGCCGCAGGTATTCGCAGTGAGCCCGCGAGATCTGCACCGATATCGATATAGCTCATGCCAGCGGCTACCGCAGCGGCCCCGCCACCGGAACTGCCCCCTGCAGTGAACGCGTGATTCCACGGATTATTGGTCCGGCCCGCTCTGGCGTTGAACGTCTGAAAGTCCATTGCGAATGGAGGCAGGTTGGTTTTGCCGATAACACTGGCCCCGGCTTTCTGGAGATTTCCGATCACGCTTGCCGTTTTTTCACAGAGTCGATGGTCAGCCTTTTTGAGGCCAAAATTGCATGACATTCCGGCAACGTGGATCTGATCCTTCACGCTGATCGGGAGACTGTTCAAAGGTCCGTCATGTAGCGGCTCGAAATCGTTGGCGAGTGAATCAAACGCATTGACTCCAGGGTTCTCGCTTTGAATTTGTTGTTGGATTGCTGCGCGAACGTCGGCACTTGTCAGTTCGGCAGACGACAGTTTTGAGAGAACTTCAGTTGCGCTCAGAAAGGCGATGTTACGGTGATCAAGCATTGCGTTAGTTCCGTTGGAGGTCGAGAACTAACCCTAGGGCGCGCTGTCGCCCGGTGCTGTGCAGATCGTGCTTTTCTGTTATTGCACGGGAAGATAGATTTGAGCGGACGCTGTTTTTTCGGTAATCGTCTCTGGAGCCGCAATATAGGTCTCGAATGCCCAGCTATGGCGAAAACTAAAGCCTGATTGTGGCAACCAGTTGCGCGTCAGCATATTCCACGTCAGGAAGAGGTGCTCGAATTTGCCGTAGTGCTGGAAAACGGCCCACTTTCCAGCGGGCAACGGTTCACACAGATCGCTCCAGCCGAGCGTGGGCTCGCTGTCGAACAGGCCGCCGTAGCACCCGATCGCGGCATCATCCGAAAACGCGGCTGGTCCGCCTTGGTACGCACCGCAATACGCCCATATTTGCTCGCCATGAAGCGCAGCCAGTTCCGCAAACCCCTTTTGCAGATCATCGGCGCGCCCGAAATAAGAGCCGTCTACCACACCGCTTTGTTGACGATACAACAACCAGACCTTCGGAAGCTCAACGAGGTCGACCGCAATGTTCAGCTGCTTTTGTCGACTAGGCACCAGGAAGGGCCGGTTATCCAGATAAGAGCCCGGCGCGTTATCCGGACGAGACTCCCTGAAGTCCGAGGGCGCCAGGCCAAAATGAGATTTGAACGCTCTGGAAAAAGCACTGTGCGTATCGAAACCTGTCTCAAGCGCAATGTCTATAACCGGTCGTGTCTCATCCTGAGTGAGAACGATCGCTGCATGCTCCATACGTCTGCGTTTGATGTACTCGGCAACGCTTTCTCCCACGCTGGCGAAAAACAGTCTTTGAAAGTGAAACGATGACAACCCAACCGCCTGGGCGATTTCCGAAATAGAGAGTTTTTCCGCCAACCGGTTCTCGATATAGATCGCGGCCGCGGATATCTCTTTTGTTCTCTTGGGCGTGGTCATGGGCCAATGATAACCATTTGTACGTTATGAATTAGTGTTGAGAAATTCGCGCCGGTTATCGAGATCTTTCTAATGTGCGTTTCTGTCATTGCTAACATACATCGTTTTCTTGCCCTTAAAGGCGTCATATAGAGCCTGATGAGATCGCTGAGAAAATGTGTCTATTCTCTCAGGATATTGAGATATCCAGTCAATCAGCATTTCCAGGTTAGCGTCCTGCGCCGATTTGGATTCATATTTATGAGATTCCCACGGGCGCTTTCTTGCATTCTGGATGCAGATTTCAACCGGCAGATTCAAAAATATAACTTCATTGGAAAACGTCATTGCCGACTCGAGTAAGTCTGCGTAGCAACCTTCAATAACCCAGCCATCGTTTGCGTCAATAAAATTCAACATTTCTTGGGTTGATTCATTCAGCGCCTTTCTTTCTGGAGGTACGGTCTCTTTCCACGCAAGCGTGTCGAGATCCAGGTGCGAGAGGTTTTCTGACTCACACAATGATCTGGCAAGTGTCGATTTACCTGAACCTGAGTTTCCAAAAATCAGAATCTTTCTCAAAATCTATTCCTGAGTAACTGCATAACGTTTTGCGGTTGGCGGGAGTGGCGCGAAGAGAACCCGAACGAACCGCTGGTTGACTGCTTTGACTGGATTCTCGACGGAAAAATCGCCGACTACAACGAAAGTCTCGCGACACCCGAGCGCGTCGCCGCGGACCTGAAGCGTCGACGTTGGTCTCTTCTTGGCCGAAACCACAATATGTTCACTCAGGATGTGACCGTTATTGCGACGGGTTTGGGTCAGTTAATTGACGAGGGTTACATCGATAACGACGCAAAGCCGTATTTGCACGTGGCGATAAATCGGCAGCGTCAACCGGGCGCCGGTGTTTTCGAGGCGTCGACTCTGGATGCCATAGCGCAGGTGGTCGACAAAGCCTGACCGTTGCGGCTTCGTATGAGGCTAAGGCCTGGCCTTGAAATTACAGGGGCCGCGGTAATCCACAGTCATGACCAGTCGCGAGTGGCTTGTTGCCCCGTTTTTTGTTCCAACACCTCAGTACCGATGCCCCGAAGCCGGGCCCGAACTCAGGGCGATGGCCCAGACCTTGCACCTTAACGAGTCACCGCAAGGGCGTTTAGCACGTAGTCCAAGGTTCCTGTCGAAATCGATTTGCGCGTTGCTAGGGTGAGACACCTCGCAGTCATAAGCGATTTTTAAAACATCTGGAGGAACCATGGAAACTGAATTGGCCGAAATGGCCGCCAAACTTGCCGCACTCGAAGAAAGTGTTGGCTGGACAACAACCATCGCCGTGGAGGCGTTTTACTGGTGGTGCACCGGCCTGATGGTCATCATCCACGCAGGCTTCCTGGCTTACGAAATGGGTGCATCCCGGAAAAAGAACGTGCTGGCGTCGGGCATCAAAAATATTCTGGCGTTCGCGTTTGTGATTCCAACTTTCTACTTTATCGGCTGGTGGATCTATCTGGCGTTCCCGGGTGGTCTGATTCCCAATTTTGAAGAAGGCGCGGCCGGGCTGCCGTGGTCTGAAGCAATGGGCCCCAACCTTGCCGATAACGCATCCGGAATATTCTGGGCGGCGTTTACGCTGTTTGCGGCGACCACCGCGTCGATTTTCTCCGGTGCGGTAATCGAACGTATTCGGCTGTCGTCGTTTATAGTGTTAGCGGTTCTGCTTGGCTCCGTTGTCTGGATTCTGGGCGCGTCCTGGGCCTGGCACGGTAGCGGCTGGCTGCTTACCGAGTGGGGCTGGCATGATTTTGGCGCCGCGGGCTGCGTACACATGATCGCGGGTTTCTACGCCCTTGGTGTGCTCATCAATCTCGGGCCACGTATCGGCAAATTTAACGCCGACGGCAGCGCGAACGACTTGCGGCCGCACAACATGCCGTTTGCGGTAACCGGGTTGATGCTGATTATTGTCGGCTTTTTCGGATTTCTGGGCGGCTGCATCATTTACAACGGTACTGGCCAATGGACGACCATTTTCGGTAATCCGGCTACGCTTTCGGCGATTGGCTTCAACACGCTGATGTGTTTTGCCGGTGGCATCATCATGGCCTGGCTGCTCACTCGAGATCCGTTCTGGATGATGTCCGGCGCACTGGCAGGCATTTTTGGCGCTGCACCCGGCCTTGATGTCTACTACCCACCGACTGCATTTCTACTGGGCATGGGTGGCGCGACGGCAGCCGTCTATGGTGCACGTTTTATTGAAAAACTCGGTATCGACGATGCGGTTGGCGCGGTTGGCGTGCACGGCTTTGCCGGCGTGTTTGGCGTACTCGCCTTTGGCCTGTTCGCATCCGGTTACCCGAACGGTGACTACCCGGCGACGTCTTTTCTGGGACAGCTGGTCGGCGCAGGTGCGATGTTCGCGCTTGGTTTTATCCCGGGCTATGTCTTCTCAAAGATTCTGTCTGTCATGGGGATCCTTCGTATTCCTGAGTCCGCCGAAGTGCTTGGAATGGATCGCGCAAAGGTACCCGCAGAGGCCTATCCAGAAGATGGCGTCTCGGTGCCAGCCTGAACTGAAACTATGACTTTATAAGGAGTACTGACTATGGGATCACCCATCACAACCTGGGAAAACGCGCAGGCCTACTTCACGGGGGCCGGGGGCTTTACGCCGACGCTATTTCTCTTTCTGGCTGTTGCAGCCGTCGTGGTAGCGCTGGTAGTGGGGCACCGACACGAGAGCCACAGCTACACCGAGGTAGACAAGTAGCGTTTTAAGCCAAGGAGGGTAGTGTCTGGCACCCTCCAGAGGTTCGGTGAGATCGTGGTGGATTTTCGATCTCACCGGGCTTCACGCTGTCGCATCCGCCTTATCCGAATTGTCTCGCGCCACGCGAGTGGGTGAAAAGGATTGCTCTGTCACAGTGAAGTCAGTTGCGAGCCCGTCTCTGACATCACGTTCGCTGTCCCAGGTGTTTGGAAAATGATTCGCGAATCGGTGTGGTTAGATTTCCTGAAAACCGAATTGGTAGCGTATGCACGACAGCGAACTTGTTTTCTATCTCGTCAGCAATGATGACGACCGGGCTACCGTCATCCAGGATGGATTGCGGGACTTTGGCTACAGACTGATCTTCGTGGTTCCCTCACTTGCCGCTATCGCCAACCAGGTCGATCAGCAATCTCCCGACGTTGTGATCATTGACGATGCCTTTCCAACTCGCGTTAGTCTGCGCGATTCATTCGCCTTTGCAGAATCTCTCGGCTGCACGGTCGTCATGTTCGTCGGAGCTGTGGATGATGCAGCCGCCCGGGCTTCTATCGATCACGGTGTTTCAGCATTTATCGTCGACGGGCTTGCACGTAATCGCGTTGGCTCGATAATCACCGTGGCCAGGGCACGACATCAACTCATGTCAGGACTGAAGAGCGATCTGGAGACAGCCGCAATTTCTGTGAACGATGCTGACAACCTTGAGCGGGCAAAAAGCATTCTTTTGAATACAAAAGGTTTTTCAGAAGAGCAGGCTTATGTGTTTTTGCGCTCTGCCGCGATGAATGCGCGCAAGTCGATTGGTGAAGTTGCAGCAATGCTGGTCGAAAGCTCGAAAAAGTAACGCGGAAACAATTCGTCGCGCGTTCTTGGGGCATTTTGTGCACTAAGTTCGGAATCTGCTCCCCCGATACGTGCAAGTCAGCGCGGTTTTCAGGAAAGCCAGGAAATCGTTGAACCGAAAGGATTGATTTTCGTAACCTGAGGTCATGGTGATCGCCGCGGTAGCTCTTGGCTAAGTATTCGTACGATCGCTTGCACAATTTGATTGCGCTCGAAATCCGGGCGCTCGGCAACGCTGCCAGATCCCGTGTCGTGACGGACTATTCAGAGTCACTACCGGAGACTTGGTGGCGTTTTTTTTTGGTGATGAATCTCGGCCCGCACGGCCGCTCTGGAGAAAGTCATGGCGATTTTACAAAGCACGCGCCGCATGTTTATTCGATACACCCTCGCTGTCTTGCTGGTGGCCAGCGCCTCGGCATCAGCACAAGTTCTTGATGTCGAGAAAGACGAGCTCAAATTCGGGTTTATTAAACTCACAGACATGGCGCCACTCGCCATTGCTTACGAGAAAGGCTACTTCGAAGACGAGGGGTTGTTCGTCACCCTCGAGCCCCAGGCCAACTGGAAAGTACTACTCGATCGCGTCATCACAGGTGAGCTCGATGGCGCTCACATGCTCGCCGGTCAGCCTCTCGCCGCGACCATTGGTTTCGGAACAAAAGCCCATATTGTGACGCCGTTCTCGATGGATCTAAACGGCAACGGAATCACAGTTTCCAACGAAATCTGGGAGATGATGAAAGTCAACATTCCGAAACAGCCGGACGGAAAGCCTGTTCATCCGATCAAGGCTGATGCGCTGAAGCCCATCGTCGACAAGTTCAAGTCCGAAGGAAAGCCGTTCAAGATGGGTATGGTTTTCCCGGTATCGACCCACAACTACGAGCTGCGGTACTGGCTCGCGTCAGGCGGCATCCACCCCGGGTTCTACTCTGACACCGACGTCAGCGGCCAGATCAAGGCAGATGCGCTTCTTTCCGTGACCCCACCGCCCCAGATGCCGGCAACCCTCGAGGCCGGCACGATCTACGGGTACTGCGTTGGTGAGCCGTGGAACCAGCAAGCGGTTTTCAAGGGGATCGGAGTGCCGGTGATTACCGATTACGAAATCTGGAAAAACAACCCTGAAAAAGTATTCGGTTTGACCAAGGAATTTACCGAGACGAATCCAAACACCACCCTGGCATTGACCAAAGCGTTGATCAGAGCTGCCAAGTGGCTAGACGAGAATGACAATGCCAACAGGATGGAAGCGGTCAAAATTCTCGCGCGTCCAGAATATGTGGGCGCCGATGAAGAGGTGATTGCGAACTCAATGACCGGTTCGTTCGAATATGAAAAGGGCGACAAGCGTCCTGTACCGGACTTCAACGTGTTCTATCGCTACTTCGCCACGTATCCGTACTACTCAGACGCGATCTGGTATCTGACACAAATGCGTCGCTGGGGACAGATTGCAGAGCACAAGGACGACAGCTGGTACAGCGAAGTAGCGAAATCCGTCTATCGACCCGACATCTATCTCGAGGCGGCAGGCATGCTCGTTGAAGAAGGTCACGTCAGCAAAGACGACATGCCCTGGGACAGCGATGGGTTCAAAGCGCCTACACCGGCCGCTGACATCATCGACGGCATCGCGTTTAACGGCAAGACACCGAACGCCTACATCGATTCGCTGAAGATTGGCCTCAAATCAAAGCAAAGCGTACAGGGGAACGATATCGTTTCGGACTAGCCCAGCATCGCCCGGAACGAATTCAAATTGCTCCGGGCGTTTGATTGCTCGATAACTTTGGAGGTTGGATATGTCAGCAGGAATTGAAGCCAGTGCGGAAATTGCGATTGCGCCCTGGCGAGAAAAACTGAGCGCCAGGATTCGCAAGATCGAAGGAGGCGTTGAAGCGGTGGGTGTGGGTTGGACAATCCCGTTGCTGAGGCTGGTAGCCGGTGAGAGCCCCAAAGTGCAGCTTAAGGAACTGCAACGGCTATTGGTTATTCCTCTCGTCGGTATTCTGATTTTTGTCGCGGCCTGGGGGGTGTTTGCGCCTAAAGTGCAAACTTCTCTTGGCGCAATTCCCGGACCCCTGCAGGTATGGGAGCAGGCCGAAAACCTCTGGGTGGACCACAAAAGAGAGCGCGCCAAGGCGGCAGCGTTTTACGAACGCCAGGACAAGCGCAACGCCAAGTTGGCTGAAGCTGGTAAGCACGACAAAATCAAACAGCGTAAATACACGGGCAAACCGACCTACCTCGATCAAATTCTCACCTCTCTCGTGACCGTTGGGCTCGGGTTTGTTATCGCGACCGCGATCGCCATTCCATTGGGGATTGCGTCCGGTCTCTCGCGCTCGTTCAATGGTGCTATCAGCCCGCTAGTGCAGATTTTCAAACCTGTTTCGCCATTGGCATGGCTCCCCATCGTTACGATGATTGTGTCAGCGGCATACGCAACGCCGTGGAGTTGGCTGCCAAAGTCGCTTCTGATTTCCGCTATCACGGTCACGTTGTGTTCGATGTGGCCGACGCTGATCAACACCGCGCTAGGCGTTGCGTCCGTGGACAAAGACCTTATGAACGTTGGGCGTGTACTGCAGCTTCCCACCTGGAAGAAGATCACCAAGCTCGTTCTGCCCTCATCACTGCCCTTGATCTTTACAGGCTTGCGCCTGTCCCTGGGGGTTGGCTGGATGGTTCTTATCGCAGCCGAAATGCTGGCTCAGAATCCAGGACTCGGAAAATTCGTCTGGGATGAATTTCAAAATGGTTCATCGCAGTCGCTCGCCAAGATTATGGTGGCAGTGCTCACGATCGGCATCGTGGGCTTTCTGCTTGACCGTTTGATGTTTGCGTTGCAGCGCGCGTTCACTCACAGCACCAGTCGATAACACGGGAGTTTCAATGAGCATTCTTGAGATAACGGGACTCTCTAAGCACTTTGGTGAGGGCGAGAACCGGAACGATGTCCTGCATGACATCAATCTGAAAGTTGAGTACGGCGAATTTATCGCGATTGTCGGATTCTCCGGCTCGGGTAAAACCACCCTGATCTCCGTACTCGCCGGGCTGGAAATACCAGATACCGGTGGCGTGCTCTTCGAAGGTGTTGAGGTCGCTGGGCCAGGCTCCGAGCGTGGTGTTGTTTTCCAGTCTTACTCACTGATGCCCTGGCTGTCTGTGCGTGAGAACGTCGCCCTGGCCGTAGACCAGGTCTTCGCGAAAAAGCGCCGCAACGAGCGATCGGAAATCGTTGATCGCTACGTTGAGATGGTCGGCTTGACCCATGCCAGCGATCGTAAGCCCGCAGAGTTGTCTGGAGGCATGCGTCAGCGCGTTGCGGTTGCTCGAGCCCTCGCTGTCCAACCCGAGGTGTTACTGCTTGATGAGCCACTGTCGGCGCTCGACGCGCTGACCAGGGCCAAACTTCAGGACGAATTTGCCGAAATCTCCCAGACCGAGAAAAAGACGATCATTCTCATCACCAACGATGTTGACGAAGCGATTCTACTGGCCGACAGGGTTATTCCGTTAAAGCCTGGACCAAATGCGACGCTCGGCGAGGAGTTCGTAGTCAATTTGCCGCGGCCACGCGACCGTACGCAGATGAATTCAAGCGATGAGTACATTCGTCTTCGCGCGGACATTACCAACTATTTGACGGCCCTCGGCGGCGCGCGTTCCGAGGGATCACATCGAGACTACGTGTTGCCGAACGTTGTTCCGTTCTTTGAGGACCGCGAGCCACCCCGGGTCTACAAGGACGCTGCAAAATCAGTGCGCGGTGAGCGATATGTTGAATTTTCTGATGTCACCAAGATCTATCCGACGCCGGATGGGCCGCTGACAGTTATCGAAGACATGGACCTGAAAATGAATAAGGGTGA
The DNA here is from genome assembly GCA_938034705.1 of uncultured Gammaproteobacteria bacterium. GTDB lineage: Bacteria > Pseudomonadota > Gammaproteobacteria > Arenicellales > CALHMG01 > CALHMG01. Next base: position 7,274 of record CALHMG010000280.1, on the reverse strand, counting down.
GTTCATCACCCTCATAGGGCACTCAGGCTGTGGCAAATCCACTGCGCTCACCATGGCCGCAGGACTCAACGAAATCACCAAGGGGGCGGTGGTGCTTGACGGAATCCATGTCACTGAGGCCGGTGCGGATCGAGCGGTGGTATTCCAGGCCCCCAGTCTGGTGCCCTGGCTTACGGCCTACGAGAATGTCGCGCTTGGTGTGGATCGTGTATATCCCGATGCCAGTATAGCTGAGCGTCGTGACGTTTGCGCCTACTACCTCGATCGCGTTGGGCTTGGGGACAGCATGGATCGCAATGCGTCTGAGCTGTCTAACGGCATGAAGCAGCGGGTTGGTATCGCGCGCGCATTTTCACTTTCGCCAAAACTGCTGCTGCTCGATGAGCCATTTGGCATGCTCGACAGTCTAACTCGATGGGAACTCCAGGATGTGCTGATGGAGGTTTGGACGCGCACCCAGGTTACGGCGATCTGTGTCACCCATGACGTGGATGAGGCGATCCTGCTCGCGGATCGTGTCGTGATGATGTCGAATGGACCAAATGCGCGAATCGGCAACATTATGAACGTCGACCTGCCAAGGCCGCGCTCAAGGCAGGAGTTGCTCGATCACCCTGACTACTACGCCTATCGCGAGGAGCTGCTTGAGTTTCTCGAAGCCTATGAAGGCGGCGCGACTCCAAGCTCAGAGCAGCTTGAGGCGATTGAGCGTCGGCGCGCTAGAAGAATTGCGCGACAGCGAAGCGCACACAACGCGGCATCTGAACCAGCAGCGGCGGTGTCATGAGCGATCAACAGAAACAGCTCGTTGTAATCGGTAACGGCATGGCACCGGGGCGAATGCTTGAGGAACTGTTTGAGCGCGAGCCCGCTTCATACAGCGTGACTATTTTTAATGCCGAACCGCGAGTTAACTACAACCGACTGATGCTTTCGCCGGTGCTGTCGGGCGAGAAAACTTATGCGGACATCATCACCCATGATGATGACTGGTATGCGGCCAACGGTGTCACGCTTCACAAGGGTGACGCAATCGAAGCCATCGATCGTGATCGACGCTGCGTGGTGTCGCGTTCAGGGATCGAACTCAACTACGACAAACTCGTCGTTGCCACGGGTTCGTCACCTATTGTTATTCCCATACCCGGTGTGGATCTGAACGGTGTCTATACCTATCGGGATCTTGACGATGTGCAACGAATGGTTGATGTCTGCGCCGGTGGTGGTAGTGCCGTGGTCATTGGCGGAGGTTTGCTCGGTCTTGAAGCCGCTGCGGGTTTGCGAGAGCGAGGCATGACGGTTACGGTGTTGCATCTGATGCCAACCTTGATGGAGCGACAGCTTGATCCAGCGGCTGCGGATATACTCAAGCGCGCGTTCGAAGATCGCGGCGTCAACATTATCACCGAGGCAAACAGTCGAGAGATAACGGGTTCTCAGGGGCAGGTTGCGGGTGTGCTGTTGGACAACGGTACGGAAATCCCCTGTGAGATGGTGGTAATGGCGGTAGGAATTCGGCCGTCGAAAAGACTGGCTGACGACTGTGGCATTGCAACAGAACGCGGCATTGTCGTCGGCGACAACATGACAACGTCAGATCCTGACATCTATGCGCTCGGTGAGTGCGTCGAGCATCGAGGCGCGTGTTATGGACTCGTCGCTCCGCTTTACGAAATGGCAAAAGTGATCGCAGAGAACCTGACTGGCGCCTGCGCGAGCTTCACCGGCGCAGTAAACGCGACCAAGCTGAAGGTGACAGGCATCGACCTGTACTCAGCCGGTGACTTTGCCGACGGCGAAGATCGAGAAGAGATTGTACTGCGTGACGCCACAGCTGGCGTCTACAAGCGACTGGTTATCAAGAACGATGTGATCATTGGCGTTGTACTTTACGGCGACACCACCGACGGTCCCTGGTTTTTCGATCTGCTGAAAAAGGGTACCGATGTTTCCGAGATGCGCGAGACTCTGATATTCGGTCAGGCCTATCAGGGGGATGGCGCCGCGGACCCCCTGTCGGCCGTTGCAGCGTTGCCTGACGACGCAGAAATCTGTGGCTGCAACGGCATTTGCAAATCAAAGATCACAGGCAAAATTACAGAACTTGGACTGAGCAGCGTTGATGACGTTCGGGCTCACACCAAGGCGTCGGCGTCGTGCGGTACCTGCACGGGGCTTGTAGAGCAGCTTCTGGCACTGACCCTGGGTGATTCGTTCGAGCCATCAGCTGCGACCCCGATGTGTAGCTGCACGTCCCTTGAGCATGGTGACGTGCGACGACTCATCAAGGCAAAGGAGCTGAAAAGCATTCCCGAGGTCATGCAGGCGCTGGAATGGAAGACGTCCGCTGGATGTGCCAAGTGTAGACCGGCCCTTAACTACTACCTGATCGCAGACTGGCCGGATGAATACGCGGATGACTATCAGTCGCGATTTATCAACGAGCGCGCCCACGCCAACATCCAAAAAGACGGAACGTATTCAATCGTGCCTCGCATGTGGGGCGGGCAGACGTCGGCAAAGGAGCTACGCGCTATTGCCGATGCTGTGGAGAAGTACGACATCCCCACGGTTAAGGTAACGGGCGGTCAGCGCATCGACATGCTTGGTATCAAAAAGGAAGACCTGCCGTCCGTGTGGGCGGATCTCGGAGAGGCAGGTTTTGTCTCCGGTCATGCTTACGCCAAGGGGCTGCGCACGGTCAAAACCTGTGTGGGAACTGACTGGTGTCGATTCGGCACTCAGGACTCAACCGGGCTCGGCGTTCGTATCGAAAAATTTATGTGGGGATCGTGGACGCCAGCGAAAGTCAAGATGGCGGTTTCCGGTTGCCCACGCAACTGCGCCGAGGCGACGTGCAAAGACGTTGGCGTGATCTGCGTCGATTCAGGTTTCGAAATCCATTTCGCGGGTGCTGCGGGACTTGATATCAAGGGCACGGAGGTGCTGGGTCTTGTTGAGACTGAAGAGCAGGCGATTGAGCATATCGTCGCGATCGTTCAGATGTATCGCGAGCAGGGCTACTACCTTGAACGCATCTATAAATGGGCGAGACGTATCGGGTATGACGAGGTTCGTCAGCAGGTTCTTCATGACGCCGAAAAGCGCAAGGCCTACTACGACCGATTTGTTCTGAGCCAACGTTACGCGCAGGTTGATCCGTGGCAGGAACGCGTGCGCGGCAAACATGAATATGAGTTCGCGCCGCTGGCGAAACTGGATCAGGTGGTCGCGATATGAATGGTGAGTCGATCGTTTGGATTGACATCGGGGCGTTGTCAGATATTCCGCCCTCGGGTGCTCGATGCGTAGAGATTGATGACAGAACAATCGCGGTCTTTCGCGATCGCGACGACAGGGTTTATGCCCTCGAGGACAAGTGTCCCCACTCCCAGGGCCCACTGAGTCAGGGGATCGTTCATGACGGCTGCGTGACGTGCCCATTGCACAACTGGGTCATCTCGCTCGCAAGTGGCAAGGCGCAAGGTGCAGACTCTGGCAGCACACAGACCTTTCGCGTAGAGGCGAAAGACGGTCGGCTGCTGCTTGAGGCTGGAGCGTTCAGCTGATGACGCCAGTGAAATCAACCTGCCCATACTGCGGTGTTGGCTGTGGCGTGATCATTGGTCAAGACAGCAGTGGCCAGTTGAAGGTCTCTGGTGATGACGAGCATCCGGCCAACGAAGGGCGGCTGTGTTCCAAAGGGGCGGCTCTCACAGCAACGCTGAACGACGACGATCGGCTCCTGTACCCAGAGGTTGGCGGGCGAGTCACTGACTGGGATGACGCGCTGTCTGAAGTTGCCGCGAGGTTTGCGTCAACGATCAACGAGCACGGACCCGATTCAGTCGGCTTCTACGTTTCAGGCCAGCTGCTGACCGAAGACTATTACGTCGTTAACAAATTGGCGAAGGGTTATTTGGGTACTGCCAATATCGATACCAACTCTCGACTCTGTATGGCCTCGTCGGTGGCGGGTCATCGCAAGGCGTTTGGTATGGACACCGTACCGGGAACCTACGGCGATTTTGACCACGCAGATCTGGTTGTTCTTGTCGGATCCAACCTTGCGTGGTGTCACCCCGTATTGTATCAACGCCTTGAAGCTGCGATCGCCAAGCGGCCACAGACGCGGGTGGTATTGATCGATCCCAGGCGCACCGCATCGGTGCCTATCGCCGACATGCACCTGCAGATCAAACCCGACGGTGACGCGGCACTTTTTGCAGGACTGCTGGCCTGGCTTACCGATCATGCTGCTCTTGATACCGCCTATATTGCTGCGCACACAAACGGATTTATTGACGCACTCGCTCAAGCCAGCGCGCTGTCAGACGACGATCTTGTCACACACACCGGTCTGGCCTTGGCCGAGATGCAAAAGTTTTTCAAATTGTTCGCCGAGACGCCAAATACCGTCACCGTCTACAGCCAGGGCGTCAATCAGTCCGCCTCTGGCACTGACAAGGTCAGCAGCATTTTGAACTGTCATCTCGCCACGGGCCGCATCGGCAGGCCGGGGTCAGGACCTTTTTCGGTGACGGGTCAGCCCAATGCCATGGGGGGAAGAGAGGTCGGTGGCCTTGCCAACATGTTGGCCTGTCATATGGATATCGAAAATCCAGTTCACCGCGACCGGGTGCAAAGATTCTGGAATTCACCGACCATGGCATCTGGATCGGGCCTGAAGGCTGTGGACATGTTTCAGGCTCTTGGCTCGGGCAAGATCAAGGCGATCTGGGTGATGGCGACGAACCCTGCGGTGAGCATGCCCGAAGCGGATAACGTCAGGCAGGCTTTGCGGGATTGTCCGTTTGTTGTTGTTTCGGACATCTATCGCGAAACGGATACCACCCGACTCGCCCACGTAAAACTCCCTGCGACGGGTTGGGGAGAAAAAGTCGGCACCGTGACAAACTCCGAGCGCCGGATATCACGTCAGCGCGCTTTTCGCGAAGCGCCGGGTGAGGCGAGAAGTGACTGGTGGCAAATCGTTGAGGTTGCTCGGCGTATGGGATTTACGTCGGGTTTTGACTATTCGGGGCCAGCAGATATTTTCCGAGAGTACGCGGCTTTGTCGGCTTACGAAAATGACGACGAACGCGACTTTGACATTGGGGCATGTGCAAAAATCACCGACGTCGAGTACGAAGCAATGCGTCCTTTCCAATGGCCAGCGGCTGATTCTGTCGTTCAGGAAAAGAGCGGTATCGAAAAACGTTTTTTCGCGTCAGGAAGATTTTTTACGCCGGATCGCAAAGGGCGATTTGTTGCTGTCAAGGTGGCACCGCCTAAAGTCGCAGACCCTCGCTGGCCGCTCACGCTGAACACCGGACGGATTCGCGATCAATGGCACACGATGACGCGAACCGGCCAGGCGGCCGTGCTGTCTGGGCATCGAGGTGAACCCTTTTGCGAAATCAACCCCGACGACGCCCGCGAAAGGGGTGTCGAGACAGCGCATCTTGTCAGGGTTGCCAGTCCCCACGGGTACATTGTTGTTCGCGCACGCGTCACTGACAACCAGTCTCGTGGAGCGATTTTCGTGCCGATGCACTGGACCGACCAGTTTGCTTCACGAGCGCGGGTCGACTCGCTGGTCAAGGCAACAGTGGATCCTTTTTCAGGTCAGCCTGCGTTTAAAAACGTGCCAGTGAGCATCGTCCGAGAGGAGCCTGAAATGTTCGGATTTCTGGTCTCCAGAGAGAAGCCCTCACTCGAATATAGCAAGCTCATGTACTGGGCGATCGCTCGCTGCAGTCGTGGGTGGCGCCTGGAGTTCGCTCTGGACACAGCTGAGGAAGGTGACGCGCTCCTGTACAACTTGCTCGATGGACCGGAGCGCGACGACACCATTGGGTATCGCGATGGTGATTCCGGTCGATCGAGATGTGCGAAGTTTACTCACAGCCGACTGGACGCTGCGTTGTATCTCTCTCCGGAACCGGTACTGGTTTCGCGCAACTGGTTGGCTGAACAGTTGGAAATCGATCACGAAGATATCGTCCAGCGTTTCAGGGTGCTCGCTGGAAAAGCCGGTGCGGGCGCGCCTAACCTTGGGAATATTGTCTGCGCCTGCAGGGGTGTAGGCACTGGCGAGATTAACAAGGCGGTTGAAAGAGGATGTCGGTCGGTTTCCGAAATCGCCAGTGTTACCACAGCCGGTTCCAACTGCGGTTCATGCCGCGCAGAAATTGCTGAAATGTTGAGACAATATGAAACTGTTGCCGAAACTGCTACCGACTGAACATGACGCGTCGGGCAGCCGCGCGATCAATGATCTTGCTGTCCTGCCGGTGTTCTATCGTCTGGAGGGCAAAACGGTTGTTGTTGTGGGCGGATCTGACGCCGCGGCCTGGAAGGCCGAGTTGCTGTCGGCATCAGGCGCGTGCGTTCGTGTCTTTGCGCCACAGCCCGGTAGCGCAATGACGCAGCTGTTGCGCGGAGAACGCTCTGAAATCATTGACCATCAGCCATGTTGCTGGGGTGAAACGAGCTTCGACGGCGCAGTGCTTGCGATTGGGGATATTGAAAGCGACGCGGATGCTGCAGAGTTTCAACATGCAGCGCACGCTCGCGGTGTTCACGTCAACGTGATAGACAAGCCCGACTACTGCGACTTTCAGTTTGGATCAATCGTCAATCGCTCCCCAACGGTAGTTGCAATATCCACCAACGGTGCTTCGCCAATCCTTGGCCAGCGAATACGCCAGCGAATTGAAATGCTTTTGCCGACTTCTGTCAGCGCTTGGACGCGCTTCGCGCAACATATTCGTCCGCGAGTTATGGAGGCCCTGAATACCTCCAAGGCACGCCGACAGTTCTGGAACGCTTTTGCGACGATAGCACTGAGCCAGAAATATGAAGAGTCGACAGCAAGCGACGTCGACAATCTAATTTACGAAAGTAGAACAACAGATGAAGTTGGCAGCGTGTCATTCGTCGGCGCAGGGCCAGGCGATGCCGAGTTGCTGACGATTAAGGCGTTGCGCGCGTTGCAAAACGCCGATGTCGTGCTTTTTGACAATCTGGTCTCCAACGAAGTCCTGGACCTGTCGCGTCGAGAAGCGCGACGCATGCTGGTCGGAAAGCGTGGGGGGCGTCGGTCGTGTCGACAGGACGACATTAACGGCTTGATGGTCAAGCTGGCCAAAGCGGGTAAGCATGTGGTTCGATTAAAGTCTGGCGACCCGGTGATATTCGGTCGCCTCGGCGAAGAAATAGCTTTCCTTGAGCGAGAGCAGATCGCGTGGTCAATCGAGCCGGGTATTACC
>CALHMG010000279.1 GCA_938034705.1 uncultured Gammaproteobacteria bacterium | reverse complement strand
ACGAACTTCAGGATAAGTCATCATGGCTAAAATTATTGGAATCGACCTCGGAACCACCAACTCGTGTGTGGCCGTCATGGAAGGCGGGACGCCGAAGGTTATTGAAAACAGCGAGGGTGATCGAACGACGCCCTCAATCATCGCGTTTGGCGATGACGGTGAGGTGCTTGTTGGTCAGTCGGCCAAGCGTCAATCCGTAACCAACCCGACAAAGACGCTGTTCGCGATCAAGCGACTGATCGGACGCAAGTTCGATGAGAAAGTTGTGCAGCGTGACCTCGAGCTCATGCCTTACAAAATCGTCAAGGCGTCTAACGGCGATGCCTGGGTTCAGGTCGACGACAATCAGATGGCGCCACCCGAGATTTCAGCGCGCGTGCTGCAGAAGATGAAGCAGACGGCCGAAGACTATCTTGGCGAGACCGTTACCGAAGCGGTGGTTACCGTGCCGGCTTACTTTAACGACTCCCAGCGACAGGCGACCAAAGACGCCGGCAAGATTGCGGGCCTCGACGTCAAGCGCATCATCAACGAGCCAACCGCTGCGGCGCTTGCCTACGGCATGGACAAGCAGGCAGGGGATCGAAAGATCGCCGTGTACGACCTCGGCGGCGGTACGTTCGACGTGTCGATCATCGAGATCGCCGACATCGATGGTGAACATCAGTTTGAAGTACTTTCAACCAACGGCGACACGTTCCTCGGTGGTGAAGACTTTGACCGCCGTCTCATCGACTACCTTGCCGACGAGTTCAAGAAAGATCAGGGCATGGACCTTCGCGGCGATCCGCTCGCGATGCAGCGTCTTAAAGAAGGTGCCGAGAAAGCGAAAATCGAGCTGTCTTCAAGCTCCCAGACCGAGGTGAACCTGCCGTACATCACGGCCGACAACACCGGCCCGAAGCACCTCAACATGAAGCTGACGCGAGCCAAGCTCGAGTCGCTGGTTGACGAGTTGATTCAGCGCACCATCGAGCCGTGCAAGGTTGCGCTCAAGGATGCGGGTCTCAAGGCTTCTGACATTGACGACGTTATTCTTGTCGGTGGCCAGATTCGCATGCCCAAGGTTCAGGAAGTCGTAAAAGACTTTTTTGGCAAGGAGCCACGCAAGGACGTGAACCCCGACGAGGCGGTCGCCGTAGGCGCTGCGATTCAGGGTGGTGTGCTTGGTGGCGAAGTCAAAGACGTGCTGCTTCTGGACGTCACGCCGCTGTCACTGGGTATCGAGACACTTGGTGGTGTTTTCACCAAGCTCATCGACAAGAACACGACGATTCCGACCAAGGCTTCACAGGTGTTCTCGACCGCGGACGACAACCAGAACGCCGTGACCGTGCATGTGCTCCAGGGTGAGCGCGAGATGGCGCAGCACAACAAGTCGCTGGGTCGATTCGATCTCACAGACATTCCGCCAGCACCACGCGGTGTGCCACAGATCGAGGTCATCTTTGACATCGACGCTAACGGCATCATGCACGTGTCGGCGAAAGACAAGGCGACCAACAAGGAAAACAAGATTCGCATCGCTGCGGGTTCCGGTCTGTCTGACGAAGAAATCAACCGCATGGTGCAGGACGCGGAAGAGAACGCTGACGTAGACAAGAAGGCGCGTGAGCTTGTTGATGCCAGAAACCAGGGCGAGTCGCTGGTTCACAGCGTCAACAAGACGCTTTCCGAGCACGGCGACACGCTGGACAAGGGTGAGAAAAAGGACATCGAGAATGCGATCGATGAGCTGAAAACCTCTCTTGAGGGCGAGGACGTCGAGGACATTCGCGAGAAGACAACGGCAGTAGCGACCGCGAGCCACAAGCTTGCGGAAAAGATGTACGCTGATGCCGGTGGCGATGAAGCAGAGGCGGGTGCCGCCGAAGATGAGCAAGGCCCGGCTGATGACAACGTTGTCGACGCCGAGTTTGAGGAAGTTGACGAAGATGACGCCAACAAGGCTTGATTCTGCTTAACCTATTCTCTAAAACATGATGCAACAAACAACTTCAGGGCGCCGGCAACGACGTCCTGAAGTTTTTGGGTTCAGCGTCACTCCCACAGTCGCACCTCGGTGCGGCGGTTCCTGACCAGATTTTTGATGAATTGATGCAGACAGGCGTAGAGCACGCACACTGCGCCGGCAAATTGAAACCTGAGTTGAAACACGGAAGTTTGCTACCAGATTTAAACCATGGCTGATTACTACGAGACACTTGGCGTTCAACGGGGCGCCGATCAGGACGCTATCAAAAAGGCGTACCGTCGACTCGCCATGAAACTGCACCCGGATCGCAACCCGGGCGATACGGCGGCAGAGGAAAAGTTCAAGGACGTTCAGCGCGCCTACGAAATTCTGTCGGACGATCAGAAACGCGCCGCCTACGACCAGTTTGGCGAAGCGGGTGTTCAGGGCGGCCCTGGTGGCGGCCCGGGTGGTCCTGGCGGAGCGGGCTTTGGTGACATCTTTGGCGATATTTTTGGCGACATCTTTGGCGCCGGCGGCCCAGGAGCCGGTCGCGGTGGCAGGCCGCGACAGCAGCGCGGTGCCGATATCGCACACGAGCTTGAGCTGTCGTTAGAGGAAGCCGCGCGCGGCATCGAAAGACAGATCAAGGTTGCGACCCTGACATCGTGTGATACCTGCAGTGGCTCAGGCTCCAAGCCCGGCACTTCAGCGTCCCAGTGTTCTACCTGTGACGGTGTCGGTCAGGTGCGAATGCAGCAGGGTTTTTTCTCCATTCAGCAAACCTGTCCGCAGTGTCGAGGCACCGGAAGCACGATCACCGATCCGTGCGGTGACTGTGGCGGTCAGGGGCGTGTGCGTGACAGCAAGACGCTTGCCGTGAAGGTGCCGGCCGGTGTGGATTCCGGCGACCAGATTCGACTTGGCGGCGAAGGTGAAGCGGCCGGCCGAGGCGGTGTGCCAGGTGACCTGTATGTCCAGGTCAAGCTCAAGCCGCATCCGATCTTTGAGCGCGACGGCGACGACCTTTTTTGCGAGATGCCCATCAGCTACGCGACAGCGGTGCTCGGTGGCGATCTGGAAATTCCGACTCTTGACGGTCGCGCCAAGCTCAAGATTCCGAGCGAAACCCAGACGGAACGAAATTTCCGACTCAAGGGCAAAGGCGTGGTGAACGTTCGCAACGGCAACGTTGGCGATCTTTACTGTCGCGTGAGCGTTGAGACACCCGTCAACTTGAGCAAAAAGCAAAAAGATCTTCTCGAGCAGCTGGAAGCCTCGCTGGTCGAGGGTGGCGATCGTCACAGTCCGCGAGCTTCGGGCTGGACGGGCAAACTCAAGCGCTTTTTCGACGAATTGGTCACCTGATACGCAGTTTGCCGGTGTCGCCACGGCGGCCGGCCAGCGTCTAGCAGATGGTCCCTGTGCGCGCGGTGCGTTTTAGCGCGGACACCTGACGTCGCTGACGCTACAATACGGCCAAATTTTCTCGGGTCATTCAAATGACCTGATCTGGAACAGCGCTTCGCTCATGGCCGAATTCAAAACTACTGCTCTTGAAGGTGTGACGCTCGTCGTGCCTGCCGTCCACGGTGATGATCGTGGATTTTTCATGGAAACCTACAACGCACGCGACTTTGCCGCGGCCGGATTGCCCGGAGAATTCGTTCAGGACAACCATTCGCGTTCTTCCAAAGGTGTTCTTCGGGGTCTGCATTTTCAGTACCCGACCTGGCAGGGCAAGCTGGTGCGATGTCTGGAAGGCGAAATCTACGACGTCGCCGTCGATATTCGTGACGGTTCACCAACGTTCGGGCAGTGGGTGGGCGAATACCTCTCCAGCGACAACAAGCACCAGCTTTACGTGCCGCCAGGTTTTGCACACGGCTTTTGTGTGACCAGCGACATGGCGGACGTTTCTTATAAGTGCACATCGCTATACGTGCCCGCTGAAGATGCCGGCATGGCCTGGAACGATCCGGACGTTGGCGTTAAGTGGCCCGTCGACAATCCGCTGACTTCAGACAAGGACAACAACGCACCGCTTCTCAAAGATCTCAAGCCGATGACGGTTTCCTGATGCTGACCCTGGTAATCGGAAAAAACGGTCAGGTAGGTTCAAGCCTTCAGGCTCTTGCGGCGAACTCTTCGGATCTTGCAGATTTTGAATTCGAGTTTGCTGCACGCGACAGCGTTGATCTGTCGGTTGCCGGCAGTGCCGCTGCCAGGATTACCGACCTTGAACCCGATATCGTGATCAACGCCGCGGCGTACACGGCCGTCGACAAGGCCGAGTCTGAGCCCGATCTCGCCGCGCGGGTGAACGCCGAGGCGCCGGGCGAAATCGCTGATGCGTGCGCCGAGGTTGGTGCGGCCCTGCTGCACTACTCAACGGATTACGTTTTCGACGGCAGCGCCTCAACGCCGTATCGGGAGATGGATACGCCGTCACCTCTGGGCGTATATGGACGAACCAAGCTTGAAGGCGAAAAGCAGGTTGCCGCCAAGCTGGATCGTCACCTTGTTGTGCGTACCAGCTGGGTCTATGACGCCGACGGTAAGAACTTTCTTAACACCATGTTGCGCCTGGCGGGCGAGCATCCAGAGTTGCGCGTCGTGGCCGATCAACAGGGTGGGCCAACGTTCGCTGATGATCTCGCGGCCGCAAGCGTCGGGCTCATGCGTTCGGTGCTGGCGCGCGAGGAGCGTGACGACGACGCGCCGTGGGGTGTGTATCACGCCAGCGGGCAGGGCGTTGTCAGCTGGCACGGCTTTGCGAGCAAGATCTTCGAACTGTCCGGCATAGAAATCCCCGTGCACCCGATCACGACTGCCGACTATCCAACCCCTGCGCCACGTCCGGCGTACTCCGTGCTCGACAACAGCAGGATGGAACGACTGGGTGTGTCCATGCCTGACTGGGAAGACGCACTCAAACGCTGCCTTGCGGCCAAGACCTGACGCGCCGTGAGCAAAAGCTCCGAAATCCTGGGCGCCGACGGGCCGCTGGCTGACAGCATGCCGGGGTTTCGCCCGCGCGAAGCCCAACAGGAAATGGCGGCTCATATCGAGACTATCGTCAACGACGGTGGCGTTTTCGTCGCCGAGTCCGGCACCGGCACCGGCAAGACCTTTGCGTATCTGGTTCCCGCTCTGATGTCCGGCAAGCGAGTCATCGTCTCGACGGGCACACGTCATCTTCAGGATCAGCTGTTTCACCGCGACGTGCCCGCCGTCATGACGGCGCTTGGCACTGACTCGACGGTAGCGCTGCTCAAGGGGCGTTCAAACTACCTGTGTCTGCAGCGACTCGACACCCGGGCCGAAGCGATGGCCGCCCGGGACGAGACTGTCGCCAACGACGTTGCCATCGTGCAGGAGTGGTCGGCCACTACCGCAAGCGGTGAGATCGCCGAGCTCGGTGTCATCAGTGAAGAATCAAGAATCTGGCCGCTGGTCACGTCGACACCCGACAACTGTCTTGGCGGCAACTGCGAATTTTTTAAGGATTGCTTTGTCGCCAAGGCGCGCAAAGAGGCGCTCGAGGCGGATGTTCTGGTCATTAACCACCATCTTTTTTTCGCCGACCTGATGCTGCGCGAGGATGGATTCGGTCAGCTGCTGCCAGGCGCCCAGGCCGTGATATTTGACGAGGCGCATCAGCTTCCGGATATCGCGACCAACTTCCTGGGTCTCGCGCTGACGAGCGCCCAGTTTCAGACGCTCGGCGATGAGGTCAATGAAGAGAATATCGCCCAGGGCAGTCCGGTGTCGGGACTTCGCAATGAGGTTGATGCGCTCGGCACGTCGGTCAAGAAACTTCGTCTGGTGATGGGCTCACGCAACCAGCGAGGGCCGGTTGAAGAACTGGAGAAGAATCCCGAATGGCGGAGCGCGCTTGAAGATACCGGTGTGTCTCTTGATGCGCTTATCGAAACCCTGGACGCCGTTGCCGACATGTCCGAAGTATTCGGTCAGTGCCTGGACCGTGCCGGCGAGATCAAGGAGCGGTTGATCGAAATCACCGAGCGTGACCGCGATACTCACGTTCGCTGGTATGACGCCACCACCCGCGGATTCAGACTGCAGAGCGCGCCGCTCGATATCGGCTCGGAGCTCGGCAAGCATTTTGACAACGAAGCCATGGGCTGGGTCTTCACGTCCGCAACGCTGGCCGTCGGTGATGACTTTGATCATTTTGCCGGCCTGATGGGCCTGCCCCGGTACGAAAGTGCGCGCTGGGACAGCCCGTTCGCCTACGAGAAGAATGCGCTGCTGTACCTCCCGGAGGGAATGCCGGATCCCAGATCAGACAGCTACGACGAGGCGCTGATCGAGGCGGTGGTACCGGTTCTGGAATCAAGCCGGGGCCGTGCGTTTGTTCTGTTTACGAGCTATCGCGCGCTGCGTGCCGCGCGCAGCGTTCTTGAAAAACGGTTGAAGTTCGAGCTGCTGGTCCAGGGTGACGCACCTCGTAACGAACTGCTTGAGCGGTTTCGCAGCGGCAACGATGTGGTGCTGCTCGGTACCTCGAGTTTCTGGGAAGGCGTGGATGTGCGCGGCGAGGCGCTCTCGTGCGTGATCATCGACAAGCTTCCGTTCGAATCTGTGCAGGATCCGCTGGTGCGTGCGCGCATGACGCACGTAGAAACAACCGGGCGCAATCCTTTCATGCACTATCAGGTACCGCGCGCGGTCATGACGCTGAAGCAGGGTGCCGGGCGATTGATCCGGGACGAAGATGATCGTGGCGTTTTGATGATCTGTGACCCGCGGCTGACCAGCAAAGGCTACGGACGTCAGTTTCTGAAAAACCTGCCGCCGATGCCGGTGGTCCGCGATATCGATCGCGTACGAAGTCACTTTCTGCAGGACGAATCAGCATCATGAAAGTGCTCGCTCTGGATACCTCTACCGAGGCGTGTTCGATTGCGCTGGCTGAGGGCAGTGAACTGCTCGAAGCTCACAGCGTCCCCGGACGCGGTCATGCCGGCCGCGTGCTGACGGACATCGAATCATTGCTTGAGCAGGCCGGCTGGAAACCTCGGGACCTCGATCTTGTGGCATGCGGATGTGGACCCGGGTCGTTCACGGGTGTACGGATCGGTGTGGCGGCAGCCCAGGCGATTGCCTTTGGCGCAGACGCACCTGCTTTGGGTATCTCGACCCTCCAGATTCTTGCCCAGGGCATCGACGCAGCGCGCGTTGTCGCCGCGCTTGATGCGCGCATGGGTCAGGTCTACGTCGGGGCGTTTGAACGCGATGCCGATGAGCTCATGCAGCCCGTCGATGCGATCGAGGTGTGCGATCCCGCCACGGTCAATTTATCGGGCGACCGTCAGGACTGGGTGGGTGCCGGTCACGGATTCAGAACCTACGAAGACGTGCTGTCGTCTCAGGTGACGCGCGCTCTGCCGGACGCCTTGCCCCGGGCGCGCGACCTTATGGCCATTGCGCACACGATGCGCGACGAGGCGAAAGATCCGGTGTTTCTTGCGCCGCAGTACGTGCGTAACGACGTCGCGAAAGTAAAAGGTCAGGCCTGACCCGGCCAGGGGTCAGCAGAGGACTTCGAAGCTCTGCTTTTGCAGCACCTTGCCGTTAACGGCAACTGCAACAGTCCATTCACCCACGAACCCCTCAAGGCCTGCTGTTGAATCGAAGACGCTCATGATTGCGGCGCCGGCGCCTCGATGCAGGCGCAGCCACGACCACACGCGCGTCAGCTCCTGGCGCGGAACAAACGAGTAGTTGGTTCGTTCGCGCTCGCGGCCTGAAGGATCGGTCCAGGTGACGATCACTTCGTAGTCTTTTTTCGGGTAGTTGGATGCTTCAACGACCGTGTAGACCTGATCGTTGCAGTCGAACTGGTTCGCAGGCTCGACACCCGGCACGCCGTGCTCGGCTGATGCTGTGAAATAAATCTTGTGAGAGGGGGACGCAACGTCAGAAGCCGCGAAGCTCACCGAAGTGAACATCGCGGCTACAAAGAGCGAAGCTCCAAAAGAAAGTTTTACTGACAGCGTCTGGATCAGACGCTGACGGAAAAATCGTTTACTGAACGTTCCAGCTTCCGCTTGAAGGGGAGCAGTCTGGTGCGGTCCACAAGCCTGACATGCGGCCATTGGCGAAAGACCCTGAGTAGGTGGTGTTGCCTGCAACAAAGTCGATATTGCTGCCTGCGAGAGTTCCGGTCAACACGCCGCCAGAAAGACACGCGCCTGCGTTGTCTCCAACAGACACCACACCTTTGATGTCCTGAACGCCGATAACGTCATCGTCTGCGAAGACCGGCTGTTCCTGGGAAATCTGAAGGGTCAGACCAATGTTGGTAGCCCCCGAGCGCATGTTTCCAGACCAGAGGCCGGCCACGTCCAGGCCGATTCCTGCGCTGGTGCTGCCGCTGCTGCAGCCCGCAAGTCCGACAACCGACGTCGCCAGAAGAGAGCACACGAGAAGGTTCTTGATGGTTCGCATTCCTTTAAATCCCTTTAAAATTCCTGCCGGAATATTCGCTTAATATGCTGAAACAGCACGATCTGAAAATAATGGTAGTTGCTTTACCCTGAAACGGAAGTAACGACGGACAGGCGGATTTGGGGTCAGGCGCTGGCCGCCTGACTGGAATAATCGGTCTCTCCTGCCGGTTGAGCGGTGCGAATCCGGGCAACTGTCACGCCGGTGCCACGGGTTTGTACGATTTCCAGCGTGTAGTCGCCGAGGCGCAAACTGGTGCCCGTTTGCGGAATATCCTCAAAATACTCAACGATCAGACCGTTCAGGGTCTTGGGCCCGTCCGTGGGGAGCTGCCAGTTCATTCGGCGATTCAGGTCGCGAACGTTGGCGGCGCCGTTCACCATGAAGCTGCCGTCAGCTTCGACGTGCACGTCTTCAGAGATGCCGGGCACCTGGGCCGTGTACTCGCCGACGATTTCTTCAAGAATGTCGTCCAGCGTCGCCACACCTTTGAGGTCACCGTATTCGTCGACCACGAGACCCATCTGACGTCGTTCATCCTGCAGCGCGAGCAGTTGCTGGGTTACGCGCGCATCTTCAGGGACGAAGTAGGGCTCGCGCACGAGCGGCATCAGATCTTCGAGCGTAGCGTCGTCGCCCTCTGACTCGATCAGATGCAGTACGCGTCGCATGTGCAGTGTGCCGACGACGTTGTCCAGCGAACCCTTGTAAACGGGGATTCGAGTGTGGTGAGCCGTAGCCAGCTGGGATTTGATTTCGTCCCATTCATCCTCAAGGTCAACGGCCTCGATGCTGGAACGGGGAACCATGACGTCGCCGATGGTGATGCGTTCGAGATCAAGGATGCGCAGCAGCATGTCCTGATGGGACTGCGGTACGTCTTCGCCTGATTCACGAACAGCCGTACTGAGTTCATCGGCGTTGAGCCTGTGGACCTGGCCCGAGTCGCTGTCGTCCTTGCCAAAGTTCGACGTGATGACCCGGCCGGCGCCGTTAATGAGTGCGACCGCGGGCCACGCGAGCTTTACCAGCACGCGAAGCACGTGGGCTGCGGGAAACGCGATTTTCTCCGGATATTTTGACGCCAGTGTTTTCGGCGGCACCTCGGCGAAAACCAGCAGCACGATGGTCAGCACAAAACCTGCGACCGCAATCGCGACATCGCCAAACAGCCTGATCGCGAGAATCGTGGTGATGGATGCGGCGGCAACGTTGGCCAGGTTGTTGCCGAGCAGGATCGTCCCGAGCAATCGTTCCGGGCTTGCGAGCAGCATCGATGCGTATCGAGCGCTTCGATGGCCTGATTCGGTGAGGTGCTTCAACCGGTATCGGTTAAGCGACATCATTGCGGTTTCGGATGCTGAGAAGAACGCGGAACAGGCAATGAGTAGGAGGAGGCTGAAGAACAGCAATCCTATGGGAACGTCGTCCACCCGGGGGAGGGCTCCTGAATATCAATAAATAGACTCTCAGTGTAACCGCGGATGCGCTGACTGGCCACTCGACAAATGCCTGATTTTACCGAGGTTACCGACTGTCAACGACCCACAGCCGACGGTAGTCGCCCGGTTTTGGCGCAAGTCCCGGTTATACTGAGGCCAGACCCCTTCGCGGAATTTCCAAAGTAATGTTCGACCAGCTGAGTGAACGCCTGCGCGGCACCCTGAAATCCCTGCGCGGTCAGGCGCGTTTGACCGAAGACAATATCTCCGATGCCATGCGCGAAGTGCGCATGGCGCTGCTCGAGGCCGATGTGGCTTTACCGGTGGCGCGAGAATTCATCGAGCGCGTGAAGCAAAAAGCTGTTGGCGTTGACGTTGTTTCCAGCCTGACGCCGGGTCAGGCCGTCATCAAGGTCGTGCAGGATGAGCTTGTTGACCTCATGGGTTCGGCGAACGAATCGCTGACACTCAACGTTCAGCCGCCGGCAGTTGTGCTGATGGCAGGTCTGCAGGGCGCGGGTAAGACAACGACCGCCGCCAAACTTGCCAAGCTGCTGACCGAGCGCGAGAACAAGCGGGTGATGATGGTCAGCGCAGACGTCTATCGGCCCGCGGCGATCGAACAGCTCGAGCGTCTGGCAACCCAGGTGGGCGTCGCGCTGCACCCATCGAGCGCTGACCAAAAACCTGAAGACATCGTTCGTGGTGCGCTTGAAGCCGCCAGGAAGCAGATGATTGATGTGCTGCTGGTGGACACCGCCGGACGACTTCACGTCGACGGTGACCTGATGAACGAGATCAAGCGCGTTCACGCCGTCGCGGACCCTGTTGAGACACTGTTTGTTGTTGACTCGATGACGGGTCAGGACGCGGTGACCAGCGCCAAGGCGTTTGACGAAGCGCTGCCGCTCTCGGGCGTCATTCTCACCAAGACTGACGGTGACGCGCGCGGCGGTGCGGCGCTGTCCATCCGTCACGTTACCGGCAAGCCGATTAAGTTCATGGGTACCGGTGAGGCTCTCGATGCGCTGGAGGCATTTCACCCGGATCGTGTGGCATCGCGAATTCTTGGTATGGGCGACGTGCTCACGCTGGTCGAGGAAGTTGAGCAGAAGGTCGATCGCGACAAAGCCGAAAAGATGGCGAAGAAACTCGCCAAGGGCAAAGGCTTCGATCTGGAAGACTTTCGCGATCAGATGATGCAGATGCAGAACATGGGCGGTATTCAGTCGCTGATTACCAAGCTGCCCGGTGTTGCCGACATACCCAAAGAGGCGCTCGACCAGGTTAACGACAAGCAGACCGGTCGTCTTGTCGCGATCATCAATTCCATGACACCGGCCGAGCGCCAGAAGCCCGACATCATTCGCGGTTCGCGCAAAAAGCGCATCGCGGCCGGCGCGGGCACCCAGATTCAGGAGGTCAATCGTCTGCTCAAGCAGTTCAAGCAGATGCAGAAGATGATGGGCAAGATGAAGAAGAAGGGCGGGATGAAGAAGATGATGCGAGGCATGCCGGGCATGTCCGAAGGCGGGATGCCCGGAATGCCGGGTATTCCCGGTATGCCGCCGGGCCCCGGCAAGCGCTGAAAACAGCGCAAAAACCGGCTCCAGCTGCGGTATCCGGCGTCATTGAGCCCGGTGTGCAAGGTTTTTTGCGCACAGGCACTTAAATAGCTAGAATCCGCGCTCG
>CALHMG010000278.1 GCA_938034705.1 uncultured Gammaproteobacteria bacterium | reverse complement strand
TTCGATAGTGCAGTCAGTCGCTCAGGCGTTGGCGCCATTGAAATCAACAAGTGCCTCAAAAACACTTACATGCTGCTCGGCGTCTCCATGATCTTCAGTGGTCTGGTTGCGTTTCTGGCAATGCAAATGGGCTGGCCACGTCCACACTGGCTGTTGTTCCTCGGTGGATTCTTTGGCCTTAACTGGTTCATCACCGCAAACCGTAACTCGTCGATCGGCCTGATCGGAGTATTCGCCCTCACCGGCTTTCTCGGTTATGCGATGGGTCCCACGATTTCATACTTTCTGAACGCGATCCCTAACGGCGGCCAGATCGTCATGGCAGCGATGGGAACCACCGGTGTGATCTTTCTTGCCCTGTCAGGCTACGTGCTTGTCACCCGCAAGAACTTCCAGTTCCTCGGCGGCATGCTGATTGTCGGTACGCTGGCGATCTTCCTGCTGATGCTGGGCAACATGCTGTTCTTCAAAATGAGCGGGTTGTCTCTGGCGCTTTCAGCGGTCTGGGTACTGCTGATGTCAGGCTGGATTCTCTACGACACGAGCGATATCGTTCACGGCCGTCAGACCAACTACATCATGGCAACGACAAGCCTGTTCGTAACGATCTACAACCTGTTCTCATCGCTTCTGCACATCTTCGGTGTGATGGGCGGCGACGAGTAACCGCTGTGTCTTGATCAAGTCTTTTAAAGACAAAAAGCCCCGCTTTTCAGGCGGGGCTTTTTTTATCCAGACGTTGCTGATTGAAAGCGTTACGACTCGACCGGTTTGTCCGGCATCGGACCCACGTTGGCGTCTGCGTCTTCAGCAGCAGTCTCTTCTTTGACGTAACGCGCCACTTTGCGTCGATCCGGTCCGCCGCTTCGGCGATCACCTGATGCCGGGATACCGTCGCGATCCGAGGCTCTTCGATCACGCATCGCGATGAAGTCGTTGTCAGCCTGTCTGAACGCCGAAATCGCGAAGTAGGTTCCGCAGAACCAGATCAGGAATACAAACAGGAAGGTGTAGAACATCACCGGCTCGGACACACCGTACGCCTCACCAACCAGACCAAAGCCCGCGAAATTAATTGCAGTCACGGTGATAACGGCAATCGTCTCATTGATGCCGAGGTCCGCTGCACGCAGCAGGTGGTGGTAGTGCGTTCTGTCCGCCTTGAACGGCGAGCCGCCTTCCAGAATCCTGCGCAACATCACGGTAATCGTATCCATCAATGGCAGGGCAACAAGCCACAACGCGGTTACTGGCCGAATTGCCAGACCGGTGCCGTTCGGACTCTGGGAGTGCGATAGCGAAACCAGATACCAGCACACGATAAAGCCAAGCAGCATACTGCCCGCATCACCCATGAACACCGATGCCTGTCGACGCCAGGGTCCACGCAGGTTAAAACACAGAAAGATCGCCACCGAGGCTGTGGTCATGGCGACGAGCGGCAGAATATCCGTTCGCTTGGAGATAAAAACCGAAAGCATCACGCCAACCAGCGCCACCATCACAAGAATACCGCCCTGCCCGTCTGTACCGTCGGACATGTTAAACGCGTTGATCAGACCTACGCAGGCAAACACCGTGAGCGGCACGGACCAGAAGCCAAGCAGCGCGGTGTGATTGTGGAAAATAATGCTGCCAAGATTTTCCAGCGTCACGCCGCCCCAAAGCGCCATCATCAGGCCGGCAATAATCTGCGCGGCAAAACGCGAAACGGTTGGCAGCTCTTTCATGTCGTCGAGCATGCCGATGATGAGAACGACCGCGCATCCTGCAAAGAACGCTCGCATGCCCGCGAGAGGTACGTCGAGGGATAACGCCCCGAACATAATGCCAACGAACATCGCGATTCCGCCAATCAAAGGCGTGGTTCTGCTGTGGCCGCGGTGCATTCCCGGCGCGTCGACAAGACCGATGTTCGGCGCTATCCGTTTGAGCACAAAAATCATCACCAGCGTGACCACCGCAGAGACGGTGACGCCGAGCCAGAGATGATTGAGTTTGAGGAAAAAGTCGGTGAATGAGTCCATGACTACACGGCCTTACGTTGGATTATTTGATCTTCCATCACGAGAAGATCCATTTTGGTTCGTAAAAAACAGTCGAGCGCTTCAGCAGGCTTACAGACAACAGGCTCGTTTTCGTTAAACGAAGTGTTAAGCACCATCGGCACGCCGGTGAGATTCTTAAATGCAGTAATCAGCTGGTGATAACGCGAGTTTGATTGCTCCGTTACCGTCTGCAGTCGACCCGTTCCGTCAACATGCGTTACCGCCGGAATGTGTTCGCGGCAGTCTGGCTTCACTGATGCGACCTTCATCATGAAAGGCACATCATCGTCGGTCTCAAACCAGTCTTCCGAGGACTCGCGCAGCACGGAGGGCGCAAACGGTCTGAAGGACTCGCGGCGTTTGATTTTAAGATTGAGAATATCTTTCATGTCGGCGCGGCGCGGATCACCCAGAATCGAGCGATTGCCAAGGGCCCGCGGCCCCCACTCCATGCGCCCCTGAAACCACCCTATGACCTGTCCATCAGCGATGGCCGCAGCGACCTCCTGAGTCAGCGCATCCGTATCCGACACGACACGCACGCTGCAGTCGTTAGCCTGAATCTCGGCATTGCGCGACTGCACCAGAGCGTTGATGTCAGAGTTGGAGTACGACGGGCCCCAGTAGGCGTGGTCCATCGTGAAATCGCGATCCTGCTCGCTCATGCGGTGCCAGGCCACAAACGCGCTGCCTATGGCGCCGCCGGCATCGCCTGCGGCGGACTGGACATAAACGTTCTCAAAAGGCGTTTGGTTTCTGATTTTTCCGTTAGCCACCGAGTTCATGGCGCACCCGCCGGCGAGCGTGAGCGATCTCGTTCGGTGCTTGTTGTGGACGACGTTAAGCAGCGCAAAAAAGGCTTCTTCGTACATCGCCTGAACTGAACTCGCCAGGTTCATGTCGCGCTGGGTGAGTTCACTCGAAGCGTCTCGTGCGGGGCCAAGCAAACCGATGAGTTCATCAGTCCAGAGTCTTGAAACGGCCGGCATGCCGCCGTCCCACTCATGGCTGATATCGTGTTTGCCGTGCCTGAAATATTTCAGGTCCAGTCTGAAGCTGCCGTCAACACGGACGTTGACGATCTGTCGCATCTGCGGCAGAAACTCAGGCTCGCCATATGACGCGAGACCCATCAGTTTGTATTCATCGCCGTAGTTCGGGAATCCAAGGTACTGGGTCAGCGCCTGATAGAAGATACCCAGCGAATGCGGAAAGTGCACGCGACCGTCGATGCGAATATCGGCTCCCTCGCCAACACCCCACGCGGCGCTTGAGAAATCCCCCAGGCCGTCAACCGACACAATGGCCGATCGCTCGTACGGCGACACCAGAAATGCGGAGCCAAGATGAGCCAGGTGATGTTCTATGCGATGAATGTCTCCTCGAAACGGCGTGCCGCCGTTGAGCTGGCCGAGAGACACGTCAACACCTGCTCTTTTCGATCGCGTTCGAAGTTTTTCCCGAATCAGGGAAAGACTCGCGTTGCCCCCGACGACGTAGCGCAGCTTGCGCGCCAGGCTCGCTTTGGAATCACTGTTGATCGCCACACTGTCGACGTCATGAATATCGAGACCGCCTTCGGCGAGGCAGTACTCAATGGCCAGGCTCGGAAACCCGGCCCAGTGTTTGGATCGTCTGAAGCGTTCTTCTTCAGCGGCCGCGACCAGCTTCCCGTCTCTGACAAGACAGGCAGCGGCATCGCCGTGATACGCATTCAGACCCAGTACGGTCGTCATTCAAAAACCCCTCCAGGGGCTTTGGGGACATGTCCTTTAAAAATAGACGACAGATCGCAAAAGCGAAGGGTTTTCGCCGGGGAAAGCGTTGTATTTCAGCGCTTTGGGGGAGGCATCTGGGAAGCCCTGTGCGGGCTGCTGCCCGCCCGTTCTGTCCCCTATTGTCGAGTCGGCGAAACGGGCTCAGAGGCCGGCTGCAGCAGCTTGATCGTCAGTATCGATTCGGCGACCACGCGTGAAACGGCATAGGTCAGCCCCGCCCGTCCATCGAGAATCGCGCCCTTGACGAACAGCACGTAAAGCAACACGACGAACGGCGACAGCCCGGGGATCTTGCGAATGCGATCCGCCCAGGCAAGGTCGGCAAAGGACGAATTTCTGATCACGTCGACCTCCAGAGTCATATAGCGATCCTGAGCCGCGAGCCAGTGCGATAACGATTTTCGGTCATCGTGCAACAGCCGGGACTGCAGCATCTGCACATCACCCTTCACCTTGAGGCGCTGCGTATGGCCATCCTGAAAAAACTCGCCAGCAGACTTTTTGAACAACACAATATTCGAGGGATACAGAGACCCGCGCAGCGCCTTCCCGTCAACGCAGTACACAAAATTGGCTCGAAGACCGGTTGTGGCATCCCTCGGTTCCAGCCCCTCGATTTCTTTCACAAACGTGTCTGGCACCAGATAGTCAGCATCCAGCGCAAGAATCCACGGGCGAGTGATGCCCGTCTCGTGGATGCCATAGTTCCACTGTCGAGCGTGTTGATCAAAAGGCCTTTGAACGACTCTGACATTGTCGAACTCACGGGCGATGTCCAGCGTGTCGTCATCGCTGAAGCTGTCGACAATCACGACCTCAGGGGCCCAGCGCAGACGCGATAGCGTCCGGCGAATATTCGAAGATTCGTTTTTGGTCAGGATGACAACACAGATATCGTCGGTCTTCATGCTTCTCGTCCCTGCTCGACGGCTTCGTCTGATTGAAGAACCGACAGCGGTTGCGTTGCATCAGATTCGGCATTTTTCAGCAGAGCCCGATACTGGTCCTGCATCTGGCTCGCTACCATTCGCCAGTCAAACTGTTCTTTCGCGCACACGCGTCCGGCCATACCCATTTCGCGAGCCTGATCTGCTTGGGACAGCAACCGACGTGCACCCATCGCTATCGACGACGGATGTGGGTCGACGACCCGGCCGCATCGAGCTCGCAGAACGATTTCGGCCATTCCGACCTCGGCCGTGACCAACACGGGCCGTGACGCTGCCATAGCCTCGAGAATGACATTGGCGAAATTTTCAGAGCGCGACGGTAGCGCAACCAAGTGACTACTCTGCAACAGTTTCAGCTTGTCTTCTCCGTATACCGCGCCTGGAAATCGCACACGATCTGAAACACCGCAGCTCGCCGCGAGATTGCTCAGCGTTTCTGTGTAGCCTTCGTCGTCATTGCCGGCGATCACCAGCTGTACATCGGGCAACATCTTCAGCGCGGCGATCATCATGTCCAGACCCTTTTTCCAGGAGATTCTTCCCAGACACAGAATCGTAGGCGTTGGATTGGTGCAGATGTCGGCAATGCTAGAGTAGTCCTGACTGTCGATACCGTTAGGTACGACCGCGATACGTTTTAAGCAATAGCCAAACGCGGTAATGTCCGCACGTTCGGTCGCCGAAGTTGCGTGAACAAGACTCGCCCCTTCCAGGTTTTTCTTTTCTATCAACGACAGCCAGGCGGTTTTGATCCAGGTGCTTTTGGAGTCGACGAGTTCCCGAACCAGCATCCCCCGGGGCGTACTGACATAAGGCACATCGTGCGCGGCGGCGATACGAGATGCTGCCAGCACCGGCCAGAGAAATATCGAATGGGTGTGCACGACGTCATATTCGGCGATTCGGGCTTCGAGTTCCTCAGCCAGTGAGGGGCTTCGGTACAGTCGACGCCCGATCCCGGTCTCGAAATACCGAACCGTCACGCCATCGACGTCTACTGGCGTACCCAGCGGCACATCGAGAACCCCTTCCCCATCAACGTTCGTGGTGTAGACGTCGACCTCCACGCCGGATTCAACAAGGCTTCTGCACAGACCATGGACCGAGAAAATGGGTCCGCCGTAACGCACGGCCGGCCAGTAGGTAGGCACTACGTGAGCAACTTTCATCGAACCACCGCACCGTGCGCGACTGGAGGAATACGAGCGGCCGCTGATTGCGAAGCCACCAGGGCGCTCTCACTCGGATAACTCGATGTAGACAGCAATATTCCTGTGAACATGCCAAGAAAGAAGAGCACGAAAGGGTCACCATAAAGCTGTGACGCGATCGCGTACGCCGAGAAGTTGGCGACGACGATACCGACCAGACCCGCATGAAAGATGCCAAAAGGCATCTGACACTGATCAGATGCGGCGAGGCGAATCTGCTGAAACACGCATCGCGACATTGCAACCACAAAAAAGACAACCGCCATGCAGCCGTGGATTCCAAGCTCGATAAAGATCTTGGCAAGCCCGCCTTCACTCGCACCGCCGCCATATTTGGATATCTGCACGACGTGGCTGGCACCCTGGCTCGCTGTCCCGGCCCCAAGACCAAACCAGCCGGCTCGCGCGTGTGCCCACTGAAAACTGTCGACCAGCATGATCTCGAGTCGGTTCAATATCTCATCGATCAGCAAGGTGTTACGCGCAACGTAGGGAACAAACATCTGTTCCTTGGATCCACCCCACATC
>CALHMG010000277.1 GCA_938034705.1 uncultured Gammaproteobacteria bacterium | reverse complement strand
CGTTGTGTACCGCGCCGGGAACCGGATTACCGGAATCGAATATTCTCTCCTTCGTTGAGAGTCTCGCTCTGAAACCGGACGCCTAGCGCGAACCCGGTTCATCAAAACCCGGCCGTCGGCCGGGTTTTTTTTGGTCCCGCGAGGTCGAGACGTGAATTTGCGCGTCGCACAGGTCAACCGCGAAGCGATAAACTCTGAGTTGAAATCCCGTAGAGCCAGCCCATGAACAACGCCGCGTCCGACATCAACGATAAAATTTCCGACGACGATATCAAACGATTTGAAACCGACGGCGTCGTCGTCATCCGTGGTCTCTTCTCGGACTGGGTGCCTGCACTGCAGTCGGGGGTCGACAGCAATATGAGTCAACCAGGTCCTTTCGCCCGGTTCTATACCCCTGAAGGCGAGTCCGGACATTTCTTCGGTGACTACTGCAACTGGAATCGAATCGACGAGTACCGTGAATTCGTTACCCGGTCGCAACTTGGCGCGGCAGCGTCGCGGCTGATGCGATCAAAAGAGGTTCGCTTTTTTCACGAGCATGTCCTTGTTAAGGAACCTGGCACCGGCGAACGAACGCCATGGCACCATGACCAGCCCTACTACAGCATCGACGGTAGTCAGAACGTGAGTTTCTGGATTCCTCTGGACCCCGTCGCCCAGAGCGTCTGTCCGGAGTTCATCAAGGGATCTCACGCCTGGGGCAAGTGGTACAACCCGACACGCTTTACCGGCCAGGACTGGGATCGCGAACAGGAAGCCGAAAATATGGAGTTCATCCCGGATATCGAAGCCGCGCGGGATGACTATGAAATCGTTTCGTGGTCCCTTGAACCCGGTGACGCACTGGCATTCAATTTTCTGACAATCCACGGCGCGCCGCCGAATCTGTCCAGTGATCGCCGCCGGGGCTTTTCGGCTCGTGTCATCGGTGATGACGCCCGCTGGGCCACGCGAACTGGCGAAACTTCTCCACCATTCCCGGAACTTCACGCTCGTCTTGAACACGGCGCGTCCCTTGAATCCGTGGACGAGTTCCCCCTGATATTTTCAACCTGATATTTTCAACCTGAGTCGCGTTCGCGGTTTGATGCGACAAATGGGCTATCGCCCGTCCTCGTCAATCAGTCGGATCCGTTGGGTCATCGGGGGTAATGGCGGTTCGCCCGTAGAGGGAACCGTCTGCAGGGAGCGCCTGACGACGCCCGCTCTTGTTGAATCGCTTCAGCCGCCTGGACCACTTGCTGATCTGTTTCAATCGTCCTCCACGGCTCAGGGTCGAACTCGAGTCGAGAGTGCAAAGACGTCCCACTGCGCTACTCGCGCGATCAAGACTGAAGCGCGGCTGTGCGCCAAACAACAGCCCGTTACACCGGGCCGCCACCAGCTGTTTCGCCGCCCTCAGACACTGTCCATCCATGCGCGAGCGACGGCTTTTGTCTGCAAGCATTGAGACGTTTGCCGTCATCACGCCGTAGAGCATCTCGTAAGCTGTTTCCGCCGTGTCGTCCGCGTCGCCAACGACGCCGACAACACGTCGCGCATCAATTTCATCATCATAGAGCTCGTCTCGAAGTCGCATGATGCCGACATCCAGATCGCCGCTGGCGGCGGCAAGACACCGAAACAGGCCGCGAGGGTGTTGTTTGTAAAAGCCCGGTGTTCGAGTCGGCGTGACGTCCGTCTGCGAGCTCGACACATCAACAGCTCGCAAAGCGGTATCGTCTTCGCCTTCGACGCACTCGGTCGCGGGTTTTGCTGACTCCTTGTCAGAACTTTTCTTCGACAGGTCAGGCGTCTTTTTGCCAGAAGCGCTGTCGGGTTTCTTGCCACCTGTTTCGCAGGTTTCCGGGTCAATCGGAACGCCCGTGTATAGCGCCTCGACGCGATCTTCGGATTCGGCGCCATCGGCCGTTGCCTCGGCGACATTGACTATTCCACCCGCAACGAGGTCTCGATACACCGTCGTGTAGGGATAGTGACACCGCGCTGACTGCCCGGGCTCAAGTGCCGGGTTACCGGCGCTCGCAGCCTCACGACAGATCAGTCCGTCGAGACCGAGTCGATCATCGAAAATTCGTATCGGCCCCGTGATGGCCGCTTTACCCACATTGGTCACCTCGAAGCTGTACGTCAAAACCTGGTTTTGGGAATCGAAGCTGACGGGATTTACCGTCTTTATCAGCTGAACAGCAACCAGATCGACACTGGTAAGCGTCTTTGGTGTGTGGATTCCGGAAACCGATGCGGTCGCAGAATGAACGACGGACATCGAGACCATGTCGGCGTCAGCTATTTCATATCGAGCGAAACACTTAATGCTGTCACCAGGGCGAAGACCCAGAGATGACTCACAACTGATCGTCGATAGACTGCCGGGACGGTTATCGGTTATCGAAACCTGATCGACAGCAGATAATGGTCTGTGACCCGTGTTGGTTACCGTGTAGGTGTACTCGATGATCTGGCCGACAGAATCATAGACCTTGGGAAAGGCTTCGGCCGTCAGCTCGATTTTCGGAATTTCGTGAATCGTTGCGGATGCGGTATCGGATTCGGATCGCACGACTCGACCGTCTTCGTCGAAACCGCTCGCACGCGCGGTGTTCCTGATCTCGTCCTGAGCAAGATCGCGCTCCGTTATGACGTAGGTAGCGGTACACAGGACAGATTCATTCGTTTCCAGTCGAACCGTGTCCGGCTCGACGGAACATGTAATCGAGCTGTTGTCCGGGACGCGATCGTCTTCAATCGTGATCGGCAGATACACCGGATTGATTCCGGTGCTTGTGACCCGATACTCGTACCCTATTTCATCACCGACGTCGCTGTACGTTTTGGGCGTCGCCGTTGTCTGCAGAGTCAGCGCTGGAGCCTGATCAATCGTGTTTTTGACTTCGCAGCTGACGATGTCTGCCACACCAACATCCATATCGAAAGTCTGACCACTCACGGCGGGCCTGAACGTGGATGCGCTGTCCGGGTCGTCGTCTCCAACTCTGGTTCGGGTACACACGACCTCGGCGAGATCATAGTCCTCGTTAACTTTCTCGGTAAATCTGATGCTGCGGTTCCAGTTGGCTTCATCGCGGACATCCCACTGAAACTGCACGCGACCGTTGGATGCGGTGGTACCGATGGACGTGGCGCTGATGTTGCCGTCATCGGGCAAAACCCAGTCATATACTTCGTGCGCCGTGGTGGTTACCTCGGATTCAAATTTCCAGCCCGCAGACGGTACGAAGTTATCCGGATAGCCGGCGCTGTTAACGACTTTTGTCAGCGTGACCGAAGGTGCGCAAAAACTTGCCGCGAAGCGACTGAAAATAGCTCGAAGGTTTTCAAAGTCCTTGAGCACGATGACATCGTCATTGACCGCATCAAAATCACTGATCCCGTCCCCGTCGAGTTCACTGAATGTATTGGGCCCGGACACCAGCGACAGAGACGTGTCCAGCAATGAGTCCGGGTTGTTTGCAGCCTTAATGCCGATCGAATAAAGATGGGTACCGCCACCGGACCCCGAATCGAATGCCTTCACGCTGTTTGCCGACGTGATGCCGTTGCTCAAGGGCGCCTTGCCGAATCTGGAAAATCCCGTCGAGGTGCTGTAGGCGGTTGGGCGACCGTCAGTCAGGTGCATCACCATTGTGGGAACGCCGGCGCGTGCGCTTCGCAACACGTTCAGCGTTTCGTCGAAGCCGGCCTGCCAGTTGGTGTAACCGGTCTGTGTACCGAATCCGTTCGGTGTAGGCGTGGCGCCGGAACCGTCAGGCGCCCTCACGTGTTCGGCGTAACCGTTGTCGGTCAAAATCGGCGAGATCGGCGTGCGGGTCCACGCTGTTCCCAACGCTCGCTGATGAACGCCACCTGCCCCGGTGGTAGTGGCGCTAACATGCGTGAATCCAATCTGTCGCCTTGCCAGATTGCTGTAGCTCACGATCGCAACACGACTGTTCGTTCCAATGAACGCCTGAAGAAGCGCCGTCGAGGCCGCAATCACATCGTCTACCGCGCCGTTGGTATCCTCGATGCCGTAGTCGCGAATCGATGTTGACGCGTCAAGCAACAGCACAAGATCGAATCCACACTGCTTCTGCGCCGGAGGATTTGTCACGCTTTCCGGGATCGCGTCATCGGCCCGGACGGAGCCAGAGAAGCCGACAACCAGCAATACAAAAGTGAAAAAAGCAGCGCAAAGACCGCTGCGTAACCTGTTCGAGGTCAACATCCTGATTCCTCATTGCCGTTTTCGGCGAGCCCGTGCCGACGAAGACCCACCCCCAAATGAGTCGTCGTTCTGGTTGAGCGACACGCGAAGCGTGTCCCCGTATCCAAAATATAGTCAGCGATACGTGCGGCCGATCAGGACGCCTGTCACCCGACTGTCCCGGGATGAGACAGGTGGCGTACGTTGTTCACAGGTAGGTGGTGGAACGTTGATTACGGGCGACGAAGCGATACGCCCGACCGAACGTGTCTTTTGCCGGACACACCTTTCAACAGTCGTGACGTTCGATTGAGTCGAAACAGCGGGACGGTGAGCGTGAACCGGATGTCGCTACCGGACGACCGGGCGGTCGTCGGAACCCTGGCCTGTGTTGGGACTCGAAGCCTGGAGGGGTCAGACCCGACTCCTGCCAGGCGCGGTCAGGGACCGTGTGATCAGTACAGCGGTGTCGTCGCGTGCTGTTCAACCTTCTCAAGAAAGTCGAAATCGCAACCTCGATCAGCCTGGGTGACGGTCTCGAGAAACAGCTTCATATAGCCTCGATCAGCGCCTTCGTGAGCCGCCGGGGGCTGCCACGACTCGCGGCGTGCCGCGAGCTCGGCGTCAGTGACATCAAGCGAAATAGTCCGGCCGGCCACATCCAGCGAAATCCGGTCGCCCGTTTTCACCAGAGCCAGGGGACCACCCACCGCGGACTCAGGCGAAATATGCAGCACGATAGTGCCGAACGCCGTACCGCTCATTCGCGCATCCGAGATACGAACCATATCGGTGACACCCTCGGCCGCAAGTTTTTTCGGAATCGGGATGTACCCGGACTCGGGCATGCCGGGTGCACCGATCGGCCCGGAATTGCGCAACACCAGCACGTCATCGGCCGTCACCTGCAGATCAGGACTGTCGATTCGTGACATGAGGTCGTCGATTCCATCGAACACAACCGCGCGACCCGTGTGCTGCATGAGTTTCGCAGACGCCGCGGACTGTTTGATAACGGCACCATCGGGAGCGAGATTACCGGTCAACACCGCCATCGCGCCCAGCGGGCTGAAGGGTTCGTCCCGCGTGTAGACGACATCCTGCTGCCAGGACGCCGCACTCGCCTCAATTTCCTCGCCGAGAGTTCTGCCGCTGACCGTAGGCGCGTCGAGTTTAAGAAACGGCTTGAGCTGCTTCAGAATTTCCACAAGCCCACCGGCTCGATGCAGATCTTCCATGTAAAACTGCCCGGACGGCTTCAGGTCAACAAGAACAGGAACCTCCTGCCCGAGTCTGTCGAAGGCATCGGCATCAAACTCGATGCCCAGTCGACCGGCCATCGCGGTAGCGTGGATGAGTCCGTTTGTGGATCCACCGATCGCCTGCAGCACAACAAAGGCGTTGTGAAAAGCTTCGGGTGTCATGATTTGCGCTGGCGTTGTTCCTTCCGACGCGAGAGAAACTGCCCGGGTCCCGGTCTGCTCGGCGTGGCGCAGACGATCTGCATGCACCGCAGGGATGGCACCACCGTCCGGCAGCATCATACCGATCGCCTCGCCCATCAAAGCCATCGTGCTGGCGGTCCCCATCACCCCGCATGATCCTGCACCGGGCACAAGTCGACTACCCGCACCTTCGATATCACTCTCGGATATCTCGCCGGCTCGAAATTTCCCCCAGAGTCTTCTGCAGTCGGTGCAGGCCCCGATTCGTTCTTCCCTGAAAGACCCTGCCATCATCGGCCCGGTCACCTCGAGTATCGCGGGCACGCCCGCACTGGCGGCGCCCATCAGGAGCGCCGGAACAGTTTTGTCACAGCCGCCGATAAGCACCACCGCATCGAGCGGTTTCGCTCGAATCATTTCCTCAGTATCCATCGCCATGAGATTGCGAAAGAACATGCTCGTCGGGTAAGCGAACGACTCGTGCAGAGAGATAACGGGGAAATCCACGGGCAAACCACCAGCTAACATCACACCACGTTCGATCGCGCGCACCAGATCCGGCACGTTGCGATGACAGGCGTTGAATCCGCTGTAGGTGTTGACTATTCCAATGATCGGACGCTCCAGCGCATCGTCCGTGTATCCCATTGCCTTGATAAATGCCTTACGGAGAAAAAGCGCGAATTCCTCATCGCCGTAGCGGGTCAAGCCCTTTCGCATGCCGGTATTCATCGTGGGATTTCCTGAGCCAGATTCGTCGATCACAGAGTCTAACGAAATTGGCCAACCGTTTCGGGCACCCAGTCTGGGTAGCGAACCGAATCCAAAACTACAGCTTCAGAGCAAACCCCGGGATCAATCGCGGACGCCGGTATCTGAGAAACGGGAGCAGAACAGCGACGGGTGCGAAGATTGAACGTCGGTTCATGTACAGGGCGTATTCGACATAGGCCGGGTCATGGGAGAGATGTCGTTCTTCAGTGCGTGCACGCATGAAGTAGATGAAGTTAACGGTCAACAGCATCAGACACTCGCGCACCGCGTTTTCAATGCCGGCATGTGCGACAAAGGGAACCGCGATCATCCACCACGAAATATTCTTGAACACGTATGCCGGATGCTTGGTAAAGCGATACGGCCCGTTCGTCAAGATTCCGCGATTGGTGAGGTTTGAAAACCGCAGCCCGAACGCCAGCGACGCCCAGACGTAGACCAGACCACAGATCAATATTCCTGAACCCCAGCATATCGTTTGCCAGTTGGTCCCCATCGCAATACCGAACACGGTTACGGGATCGATGTCGCCATTTCGGATCCACGCACCCCAGCTGACAGCGGGATCATACGGGAGAACATTTGAATAGATTGAACCCCAGAACGGTGGATAACAGATGATGGCAACCACCCAGCCCAGCATCGTCGGTTCTGTCGATCGAATGTGTGAATCAAACAGCTTCAGGGTAAACACATAGCCTACCGTTACCAGAAGCAGGTCTACGGTGAAAATCGCGTTATAGGCCCAGTCAAAAAATTGAATGAATCCAACGGCGCTGAAACGGGTAGCGCCGAGCAGATTGATGTAGTCGGCAAACATGAGCGGCAGAAAAAATGCTTTGACGAGCCAACCCAGAAAATGCTGTTTCACGATCAGTGAATCGACATTCTCCCGCCACCCAAGCACAAACCTGCCGATAACAAAGTACGCATCTTCCGGTTCACGCATAAAGCGGTCCACGAGCAGAAAATACGGAATTTGCGCGAGTAACAGACAGGGCACAAAAATCTCAATCGCTTTGCGAAAGTTCGCAAAGAACGCGTTGTGATACTGACTGATGACCCAGTACGCCAGCGCGATCAAGCCCAGGGTCACGTAGAAACCAAGGGTTTTGATGGCGACTCTTGAGTAGTCCGGGCTTCGCCACAGCGACCAGTCGATGCCGGTGCTTGACCGGTAAGGTGTGCGCAGGAAAAGCGTCTCAAGCATCACGACGACGAGAATAAAGACAGCGATGGTGGCAACGGCAATCCGGAACAGCGACACACCGTTGTTCATGCACCACAGCCACACCCAGGCCGTGACTCCAAAGCCTAGCCAGTTGATCGTCATTGAGGTGACGGATTTCGGGCGTCGCTCGGGCTGCTTGGGGTTGTTATCCCGATCTGGTTCCTCTTGCATACCGCGAGAGTAACAACTTCCGGGCGCGGATCTGCACGTCCGGCCCAACTTGTGTCTCTGAGCACACGAGAACGACTTTGGTCCGCGCGAGCCGACCTCGGCAGCCGACCGTTTCGGCGTCTTGCGCTGCTACCGCAGGATCAGGTCGGCAATCACCGGCAGATGATCGGAGCCAGTTCTTGCCCCGCGGCGAAACTGTTTTACAGATATTCCGGGACTTACGAGACAGTGGTCAATCGGCAGTCCGAGAAACCCGGCACCGACCGGCCACGTTGGCGAATACGGAAAGCCAATGTTCGCGTTACGCAGCTGCGAGCCCGCCAGCAGACGTCGAAATTTTGGCGACCACGGCGTGCTGTTGAAATCACCCATCACGATTATCTCCCCATCCACGTTCAGCGAAAACTCCTTAAGACCCGCAAACTGATCGCTCTGAGCTTTCGCCCCGTTGGCACTCAGAGGGGGTGGCGGGTGTAGCACAATTACGTTTACCGGCTTGCCCGCAATATCGAGCGAGGCGATGAGTGCAGGATAGGGATGACCGGCAAAATCGATTGCGTAAACATCCGTTATGGGATAGCGCGACAGCAGCCCAACACCGAACCCTGGCGTTTCCGTGTTGGTCGCCACATGATACGAAGCCGTTACGCTGCGCAGATTCTCGATGTGATCGGGCGTTATTTCAGTCAACCCGACAAGAGCGGGCTGCTCTCGATCGATGAGCGCCGCAATCAGATTGAACTGGCTGTTGTCCTCACTCACGTTGATGGACACGACTCTCGTCACGCTGGAAAGATCGTCGGCTATGCCCGCGACCGCATCGTTGTGAGGTACCCAGTGAACGGCGAGAACAAGCGCGTGAAAAACTGCGAGACCCAGCGCGATAAACCCACCGACGTAACGCTCCCGCACAACGCACGCAGTCGCGAGAAGCAAACTGAACGAGGCCAGGTGCGGTCGATAGTGCGTGAAGAGTTCAAGTGTCCAGTGTCGGTCCCCCAGCAGCACCACAACAGTCAGAATCAGCATCATGCCGATTAGAAGACGCAAAATGCTTCTGTTTTGCCGACTATCAGAC
>CALHMG010000276.1 GCA_938034705.1 uncultured Gammaproteobacteria bacterium | reverse complement strand
CGCCTTCGGAGTTGGTCAGGTAGCCACCCTCCCCTCGTGAGCCTTCGGTGATCAACATGCCCGCGCCGTAGACGCCGGTGGGATGAAACTGAACGAATTCCATATCTTCAAGCGGCAGCCCGGCACGCAGAGCCATGGCGTTGCCGTCACCGGTGCAGGTGTGGGCAGACGTTGCCGAGAAATAGGCGCGACCGTAGCCGCCGGTCGCGAGCACAACCATTCTCGCGCGAAACCTGTGCAGCGTACCGTCCTCCATGGACAACGCCATGACGCCACGACACTCGCCATCTTCCATGATCAGGTCTAGCGCAAAGTATTCGATAAAAAATTCGGCGGAATGCTTCAGAGACTGTTGATACAGCGTATGCAAAATGGCGTGTCCGGTTCGGTCTGCCGCCGCGCAGGTGCGCTGGGCGGTTCCCTCACCGTAGTGCGTCGTCATTCCGCCGAAAGCGCGCTGGTAGATCTTGCCTTCTTCGGTACGCGAAAACGGCACACCATAGTGCTCCAGCTCGATGACGGCTGCGGGCGCCTCTTTGCACATGTACTCGATTGCGTCCTGATCGCCGAGCCAGTCGGCACCCTTGACGGTGTCGTACATGTGCCAGCGCCAGTCGTCTTCGCCCATGTTTCCAAGAGAGGCACTCATCCCCCCTTGTGCCGCCACGGTGTGGCTGCGGGTCGGGAACACCTTGGTGATGCAGGCTGTCTTGAGCCCCGCATCGGCCATGCCGAAGGTAGAGCGTAATCCGGCGCCGCCGGCGCCGACGACAACAACGTCGTAGCTGTGGTCAATTATCTCGTAGCTGTCTGTCATGTTAAATATTTATCAGTTGGGCGAACGATTTATCGAAAAGTGGGTTCAGAAATTTCATCAGGTCGTTAGGGCTTACGCAACGGAGCGCGGCTTCGATCAGTGCGGCGCGAAATCATCCGCGCAAATCATCTATTAATCACAGGTCGAGCCGGTAACGCCGGTTTTTCACATCGTCATACTGCCAATGGTCAGTTTGATCACAGCAAGCACCGACGCCACCGTCAGTATCACCGCGGCGAACTTGACCGCGATAAGCAGAAACATCCGGGTTCCGCCGGAATGGACATAGTCTTCGATCACCGTTTGCAGGCCGAGCTGCCCGTGGAAAAACAGCGCTCCCAGAAAGATGATCATCAGGGTCCCGCGCCAGGGAGAAGCAAAAAATTCGCGAGCTACTGCGTAGTCGGCGCCGGCGAGACAGATCGCGCTCCAGGCAAACCAGAGCGTCAGCGGAACCAGCGCGATGGCGGTCAGGCGCTGCCACCACCAGTGACCGACGCCTTCTTTCGCGGACCCAAGACCGCGTACCTTGCCAAGTGGGGATTCAAGACTCATGGTGAACTTCCGTACTCTGTAGCGCTGGCCGCGGCCAGGCGTTTGTCATTATCAGTTAGTCAGTCGATCAGCCGGGCGAACCGACCTGGTTGCATCAATATCGATATAAACGATGTCGATTTAAACGATCTAGGCCCAGGCGTAGGCCAGTGCCCATGTCCCGATGCTCAACACCAGCGCCGCAACGACGACGATGCGGCCGCTGGTATAGACCGAATCCATTTCGAAACCACGGCCCGAATCCCAGTACAGGTGCCGAATGCCGTTGCACAGGTGATAGAACGCCGCGAGGGTAAATCCAAACATCAGCAGTCGCCCGAACCACGATCCAAGAAACTGCCTTGCACCGTTGTAGCTGTCCTCACCGCCCGCAAGCGATGTCAGCCAGTACACCAGCAATATGCTGCCCACCGTCAACGCGATGCCCGACGCTCTGTGCGTTATCGACAGCACCGACGTGAGCTGGGGCTTGTACACCTGAAGATGTGGGGAAAGGGGTCGTTCGATTTTGGCCATTGTGTTTTTCGCAGTTCGTATCGGGCGAGTCGCAGTGCTGGGTGGTTGCCGGCAACCGAGTATGGATTCGTACCGTCGCCTCGTCAGGCTTCGGCGTTGGGCTTACATTTCATTTTTTCAGAACAACATTTCAGAACAACAGTTTCAATAGATCAGTTTTGATGTGCGCCATGAAGCGGAAAATTCTGTGTTACGCAAATATTCGCCGGGCCAGTTACTGGTGAATGCGCTTTTGAACAACGCTGATGAATACCCATTCGACAAGCCCTGCGCACGGTCGTCAAAAATCGACACATCGCCCCTTTCGTTCCCAGTCACCAAAGCGGGTCGGTTCGGGCCCCTTGGGACCACCGATTTCACGCCGCCCATCGGCAGCCTGATCCGCGGTCGTGTCCGCGCCGACCGCGTCAGCCTCCGAAGGACGTGACGCCACCGGTGCGGCTACTGAGACCGACGCCTCGCTGGCCGGGGCCTCGCCTGTGGCTTTCGATTCTGGTCCCGAGCGAAGAACCTCTAGCGGCTTGCTACCTGAGCTGGACTGAGTCATAAAACGGACTGGAAAAGTCATAATTCCGGGGCCTCGATTGTACCTTGATAGAGACTGAAACGCTGCATGACGTGCGACAATTGCGGCTAAATCCCTGACCCACCTGATCAGCAGCACCCGGCTTCGACCGCAGGCTTCATCAGATGGGTTACCTCGAAACATTCAGCCAGGATCACCTGATGCTCGTAAAACTCGACAGCGACGTGACAAAACGTGCCGTTGTCTACATTTCAGGCAGCGATGCCACGGATTTCCTGCAGGCCCAGTTCACCAGCGACGTCGAGGCACTGCCCGCCGGGCGTGCCCAGTTCACGGCATGGTGCACGCCAAAAGGGCGTGTGATCGCCGTGATGCTGCTCGCACGAATCGCCGAAAATGAATATGTCCTGGCGATGCCGGCCGACATTCATGAGGCCGTCGCTCGCCGACTGACGATGTATGTTCTGCGCGCGGACGTTACCGTCACCACAACGGATGAACCTGCATTTGGAGCCTGGGACACCCTGCCCGATGCCATCGACAAAACGCCTTCGGGCACGACGCCCGAAGCTTACGAATGCTGGCGAGTCGGCAGCGCAACCGTGGTCGCGCTTGCTGACAAAGACCGTGCGCCCACACGAAGAATCGTGTTCGGCAAACTTGATGACGTCGACGCACAGGCCGATACCGGCGGTTGGCTCGAACAGGAAATCGCGGCGGGCGAACCTGCCGTTGGACTGACGCTGACGGAACAGTTCATTCCCCAAAGCCTCAATCTTGACGCGCTTGGTGCCGTCAGTTTCGAAAAAGGATGTTATCCGGGCCAGGAAATCGTCGCTAGAACCTACTTTCTCGGGCGCCTCAAACATCGCATGGCCGTTGGGGTCAGCAATGTCGGCGAAATCCCCGAACCCGGCACGCGGCTGTTCGCCCCCGGCGCAGGCGATTCCGCTTCGGGCACCGTCGTCAGCGCGACACGGTTACCCGGTGACGGCAACAAGACGCTGGTGACAGCCGTTGTCCCCATCGACGAGATGACATCGTCGATGCATATTGCCAGTGACGGTGGGGAGATCGTCGAATTTGCGGCGCCTCCGTACAAACTGCCGCCCAACAAGCGGCCGGCGCGTGACGCGAACGTCAGCCAGGCAGAATAAAAACCGGGATCGAAGATCCGGGCCCCACCTGGGACACGAATGAGGGAATCGCAGGGACAGCGACTAGTTGGAGAGTTTTTTCAGCTGGTCGCGCATCCAGCGAGCGCCGCCGGCTGCGGCGTTGCC
Organism: uncultured Gammaproteobacteria bacterium; assembly: GCA_938034705.1. Taxonomy (GTDB): domain Bacteria; phylum Pseudomonadota; class Gammaproteobacteria; order Arenicellales; family CALHMG01; genus CALHMG01. Next base: position 9,039 of record CALHMG010000276.1, on the reverse strand, counting down.
CGAAGAACCAAAACGCCCGGAATCACCTTCGATAATCTGGTAGAAGGTTTCATCCGGTTTGATATATCCAAGCTCGTCGCGTGCGAGCTCTTCAACCGCGGCGCTGCCAGACACGAGTTCTGAAACTTCAGCCCGCAGCGTGCGGTTGCGCCAGGCCTGCTCCTCGACGCTGGCTCTTAAGGTATCGGTGTCGCGCTGCAGGCGCATGAGATCGCCGACGCTGTGGTGTCCCAACCACAGGCCGTAGTGAGTCAGCATTGCCAGGACGATCAGTCCTCCCAGGATTGCTTTCACAGGTTCTCGATCCGTCCCCAAATCCATTTGCTTATGAGCTCGCACTAGCTCGCGCAACTGCGCGTGGCTTGCGCGCCACTGTCCCAATGTGACGCCGCGACCCGAAGGCCTCTCTTCATCGACACGCCAGATGAGCCGTGACAACGCGCCCAAGCGGCCTGCAACCGGCTTCGAAGGCGCCTGAAGCGCTGCTCGAGCGGACCTGCGAACCACTTTCAGGCGAAGCAATAGAAATTGATTGAGCTAGCGTCTGTATACGTTTGATTTACTTGGCATCCTTGCCAGTAACTCAGGTACACGGCGATCGTACAGACGAAATCTGTATCGCGCAAGCAACAGCGAGGTGGGCGGAACACCGCCTGTCCGCCCCGATGGGGGCGGACGAGTGGGACCAGCGGTCCTTAACCGAACGCAGCTTTACCCGGATAGTGAGCGCGATCCCCAAGAGCCTGCTCGATGCGCAGCAGCTGGTTGTATTTCGCAACCCGATCCGAACGACACAGGGAACCGGTTTTGATCTGCCCGGCTCCGGTTGCGACCGCCAGGTCCGCGATCGTCGTGTCTTCAGTCTCGCCCGAACGGTGCGAGATCATGGCTCTGTAGCCTGCGCCGTGGGCCATGTCGATCGCATCGAGGGTCTCGGTCAACGTGCCAATTTGATTGACCTTGATCAGGATCGCGTTGGCCACACCGTTGTCGATGCCCCGCTTCAGAATCTTTGGATTGGTCACGAACAGGTCATCACCGACGAGCTGAACCTTTGAACCCACACGATCAGTCAACGTCTTCCAGCCGTCCCAGTCCTGCTCATCGAGTCCGTCTTCGATGGAAACGATCGGGTACTTGTCGACCCACTCGGCGAGGTAGTCAACAAAGCCGTCTGAATCCAGATCCTTACCCTCGGCTTCGAGCAGGTAGCGACCGTCTTTGCAAAACTCCGAACTCGCAGCGTCGATCCCGAGCAGAACATCGTCACCGGGTTTGTAGCCGGCTTTTTCGATGGCGATCAGAATGCTGTCGATGGCCTCGGCGTGGGAGCCGAGCTCGGGCGCGAAACCGCCTTCATCACCGACTGAGGTGCTCATGCCTTTGTCGTGAAGCACCGTCTTGAGCGAATGGAAAATTTCGGTACCCGCACGCAGCGCTTCAGAGAAGGTTGGCTGCCCGACCGGCACAACCATGAACTCCTGCATGTCGACTGCGTTGTCGGCATGAGCTCCGCCGTTGATGATATTCATCAGTGGCACCGGCATGCGCCATTCGCGACCTTCGCCAATGTGTTCAAACAGCGCAATCTTGCGCGCGCTGGCTGCGGCGTGGGCGTTGGCCAGAGAAACTGCCAGCAACGCGTTCGCGCCGAGCTTTGATTTGTTTTCGGTGCCGTCGAGGTCGAGCATCACCTGATCAACGTTCTTCTGGTCAACCGCATCTGCACCCGTCAGCGCATCACGGATTGGCCCGTTGACGTTCGCGACGGCGTTCAGGACGCCCTTGCCGCCGTAACGCGACTTGTCTCCATCGCGCAGCTCCAGGGCCTCAAGCGTGCCCGTCGATGCGCCACTCGGTACGGCCGCGCTTCCGCGCGAACCATCTTCGAGTTCCACATCGGCTTCGATCGTTGGGTTACCGCGAGAGTCGAGGATTTCGCGTGCGACGATAGACTTGATCTTGCTCATTGCTAAACCTTAAATCTGAAATTTCAAAATTCGTTTGTTAAAGCGCGTCTTCGGCGAACGGCCTTGCCTTTACCGTGCGGTCAAGTTCGACCAGCATCGACAGCAGCTCTTCCATCATTCCAAGAGGCCACGCGTTAGGCCCGTCAGACAACGCCTTGTCGGGGTTGTCGTGGGTTTCCATGAATACGCCCGCGACGCCCGCCGCAACGGCGGCGCGCGCCAGAACCGGTACGTGCTCGCGCTGGCCGCTGGATCTGTCGCCCGCGCCACCGGGCAGCTGGACCGAATGGGTGGCGTCAAACACCACCGGACACCCCGTACTTCGCATCACGGCCAGTGAACGCATGTCGACAACGAGATTGTTGTACCCGAATGTGGCACCGCGTTCTGTAATTATTGTGCGCCCTGCCCCGCCAGCCTGCTCTGATTTCGCTACCACGTTAACCATGTCGGGCGGCGCCAGAAACTGACCCTTCTTGATGTTGACCCACTTACCGGTCTTCGCGGCAGCCTGAACGATGTCAGTCTGACGGCATAAAAACGCCGGGATCTGAACCACATCGACCACTTCGCCTGCAGCCGTTGCTTCTTCTGCGGTGTGTACGTCCGTCAGGACAGGCAGCCCGCGGCTCGCCTTGACCTCCGCGAGAATGTCCAGCCCCTCCGCGATGCCAGGACCGCGGAAACTGCCGGAAGAAGTGCGATTGGCTTTGTCATAGGACGATTTGTAGATCAAGCCAACGCCGGTGCGTTCGGCAATCGCCTTGAGTGCGTCAGACATTTCCAGCGCATGCTGACGGGACTCGATTGCGCAAGGGCCGGCGATCAGAAACAGAGACTGGTCGAGCCCGGGAGTAATCCCGGCTAACGTCATGAGGCCGCGGCCTGATCAGACACAACACGGGACTCGCGAAATTCTCTCGCAGCAAGAACGTAGCTTGAGAAAAGCCGGTGCCCGGCGCGTGGAGAAGACGTGAACTCCGGATGAAACTGACAGCCGATGAACCACGGATGATCGGCAAGCTCAACGACCTCGACAAGATCGTCAACGGATGGTCCCGAGAACGTCAGGCCTTTGGACGACAGCGTCTCGCGATAGTTGTTGTTGAATTCATAACGGTGACGATGGCGCTCAACAATAAACTCGCTGCCGTAAGCTTCTCTGGCGTGGGAGCCCGGTCTGAGCCTGATTTCCTGTCCGCCAAGGCGCATGGTGCCGCCAAGATCAGTCTGGTCGTCGCGCTTTTCCGTGGTTCCGGCTGCGTCGAGCCACTCGGTTATCAGTCCGATCACAGGAGCCGGCGTGTCGGAATCGAACTCCGTCGAGTTCGCTCCGTCGAGACCTGCAACATGACGGGCAAATTCAATACAGGCGACCTGCATACCCAGACAGATGCCCAGATACGGGATATTGCGTTCGCGAGCCAGCCGCACGGCCTGGATCTTGCCTTCGATGCCGCGCGTGCCGAAACCGCCGGGGACGAGAATCGCGTCGACATCCTCAAGCATCTCGATACCGCCCTGCTCGATTTTTTCCGAATCGACGTAACGAAGATCGATCTTGGTTCGCGTATGGATTCCCGCGTGGATCAGCGCTTCGGACAGCGACTTGTAGGACTCCGTCAGCTCAACATATTTGCCAACCAGGGCGATCGTGACATTGCCAGTCGGGTTGTTGGCGGACTCAACAAGCGCCTCCCACTGGGACAGGTCTGCCTGGGGCGCAGCAAGTCCAAGCTTGTGGATGATCAGATCATCGAGTTTCTGCTCGCTGTAAAGACTCGGTATGCGGTAGATGTTGTCGACATCCGGTGCGGAGATGACCGCGTCTTCGATCACGTTGGTGAACAGCGCGATTTTTCTGGCGGAGTTTTCCGGCAGCGATTTCTCGGCACGACAGATCAGGACATCGGGTTGAATACCGATAGACCGCAGTTCTTTCACTGAATGCTGTGTTGGTTTGGTCTTCACCTCGTCGGCCGTAATGAGGTGGGGCACGAGCGTCAGGTGGACGAACAGCGTCTCGGCCAGTCCAAGCTCGGTTCGCATCTGTCTGATCGCCTCCAGAAACGGAAGTGATTCGATATCGCCCACGGTCCCGCCGATTTCGACCAGGGCAACGTCACGACCCTCCGCCGCTTTGACGATGCACTTTTTTATTTCATCGGTGATGTGCGGAATGACCTGCACGGTTCCACCGAGGTAGTCGCCGCGTCGCTCTTTTTTGATGACGCGGTCGTAAATCTGTCCGGTCGTAAAGTTGTTGGCCTTGCCCATGCGGGCGTCAACGAACCGCTCATAGTGACCCAGATCGAGATCGGTCTCGGCGCCGTCGTCAGTCACAAAGACTTCGCCGTGCTGGAATGGACTCATGGTGCCGGGATCAACGTTGATATACGGATCCAGCTTCATCATCGTTACCGAAAGCTTGCGGGCCTCCAGCAATGCGCCGATAGATGCCGCTGCAATCCCCTTGCCCAGAGACGAGACCACACCACCGGTGATGAAAATGTACTTGGCCATCTGCGTACCCGAACCCTGTGTTGAGACAGATCACTTAAACTGAACGGGTTGATGCTGGTGCGAATGCACCGGGAGGACCCGTCCGACTGTTTTGCCCGCTATTGGTCAAGTTGCTGATTCGGTTTGCCGACTAGCCTTGTCGACTACCTCGTCGACTGCCTTGTCGGTTACCGGTCTTGCCCAAAAACCTGCACGTTCATCCGCGAAACACCAGCCCCGGACGGGAGGACAGTTTACGCGATACGCCGGTCACTCTCAATGGAAACGGGCCCGGGTACGTCGCCGGATCCGCGCAATCGGCAAGCTAGAATTGGGCTTAACTTGAAAGCCTCTGCACCCGAATAACCCAGCCGGTTTCGTCCGGTCGGGCCTGCACAGACGCATCGACACCCAGCCCCGGCACCGCGATCAACCGGTCATCGACCGGACGACCGAGCACGGGTAAATGGCGCCGCTGCCAGGGCGGAATTCCGTATTCCTGAAACAGATTTTTCAGCGATCGGCTGGGCGCGTTTGCGTGAATGCGCAGTCGATCACTGCTTTCTCGCGCACGTACGGTGACATGACTGACGCTCGCCTGACTGACACCCTGACCTTTGACAGCATCGGCAACAAGCCGCAGGCCGGCGTTCTCGAACACCAGTGGCGAGGCAAAATCCCAGACGGGTGGCGTCGTCGTCGGTTGCTCAGGATCGACAGACTTTTCAAAGTACAGATGCGCTTTGTATTTATGGATTGAGAAGTCGCCCAGAGAGATACTGCCGGTGCCTTCAGCCTCGCCGCAAAGGTCATCCAGCAGTGACTGCAGTCGAACTCGTGCGGGCGCATGACCTGTAGCCTGTCTGATCCAGTATCGCAAAACGTTGCGCTGACGGGCATCGGACAACTCCTGGAGCGCAGCTAGACAGAGCCCTAGATCGCCCTGCACTGCCGAAGGAATGTCGTGTCGCAGCATCGAATCCAGATCGATGCGGGCCAGATCCTGCAGCAGATCGGCGTCCTCGGCAGCCTGAGCGGCCACGCGAGCGAACGCATCATGAACATTGGGCCAGCGCTGACTGAGCAGCGGCATGACGTCTGTGCGAATAAAACTGCGGTCAAACTGTGGATCGGCGTTGGCCGGATCTTCGATCCAGATCTGATCGTCGTTCAAAAGCGCTGGATGCCCTTTGTTCTGCGCGTCTTTCAGATAGTCGCGCAGCGCGTCACGCGTAAACCCGAGCAGAGGCCGAACGAGCTCCAGACCCGACATCGTACCGGTTAGCCGCATTGCGCCAAGCGCGTGGGAGCCGCCTGAACGCAGCGCCCGTTGCAGCATGGTTTCAGCCTGGTCATGGCCGTGGTGAGCGGTCAGGAGAATGCTGTCGCTATCAACGTTCTCGGTAAGCCAGCCGTATCGCTCGTGGCGCGCGCCAGCTTCCAGCCCGGATCCCGCGTTGACCACGTGCACCCGCCCCGACCGGAACTCAACGCCAAGACGCTCGGCCATGTTCTGACAGTGGTGCTGCCATGCATCGGCGTCGCGATGCAGGCCGTGATTAACGTGAGCGGCTGTGACGGTGACCGCAGTGCGGCCAGCGATCGCAGCCATGGCCGTCAGCAACGCGGTTGAGTCCAGGCCACCGCTGAAGGCGACAACGAAACGGGAGGTTCTGGACAGACCAAGATCGTCGAACAGCACCGTCTCAAGCGCATGACAATCAAACGACGTCGACAGTGCGCCGGGGGCCATGATCAGGATGCTTCGTCGAACTGTCCGATATTGCGAAAACGCGTGCGTCGTTCGTCAAGCAGTTCCTTGACCGGTAGCCCACTTAGCCGCTCAATTTCGGTTTTCAGGGCAGCACCGAGAGACGCCGCCGCGCCGTCGGGATCACGATGCGCGCCGCCAAGAGGCTCTTCAATGACCACATCGATCAAACCCCGATCGAGCAGTTTCTCACTGGTGAGGCCCATTGCGTCCGCAGCGTGCGGCGCTTCGCTGGGGTCTTTCCACAGAATAGACGCACAGCCTTCTGGCGAGATGACGGAGTAGTACGCGTACTGCATCATCAGCAGACGATCACACACGCCAATAGCCAGCGCCCCGCCGGAACCGCCCTCTCCAATCACCACGGAGATAATGGGAACCTTGAGGCCCGCCATGAGATACAGATTGCCGGCGATGGCCTCACTCTGGCCACGTTCTTCGGCGTCAACGCCCGGATACGCACCCGGGGTATCGATAAATGTGATCACAGGCAGCGCGAATTTTTCTGCCATCTGGAACAGACGCCGCGCCTTGCGATAGCCCTCCGGTCGAGGCATACCAAAATTGCGGCGCATCTTCTCGCTGGCATCGCGTCCTTTCTGGTGACCGACAAACACCACGCCCGTACCTCCCAGTGTTGCCAGCCCGCCGACCACCGACGGATCGTCTGCAAACTGCCTGTCGCCGTGAAGCTCTTCGAACGAATCGAAGATTCTGGCCGCATAGTCCAGACTGTAGGGACGCTTGGGGTGTCGCGCCATCTGCACGACCTGCCAGGGACTCAGTGAAGAAAAAATCGACTCGGCCAGCTTCTGGCTCTTTTTCTGCAGCCTTGAAATTTCGTCGCTGATGTTGAGTTCGCCTGCATCGGAAACGTGACGCAGCTCTTCGATCTTGGCATCAAGTTCGGCAAGGGGTTTTTCAAATTCGAGGACGTTCACGGGGTCTAATGCACCAGGCGATTCAGGCTTTAATACCGGCGCTCAGTGTATCAGATCCACCCCCGGGCGAATCCGCACGCATCTCGTCCGCCGAGGCATCCGGATCACCGATGTAATCCTCGTACTGCTGGTGCACGGCAGACCCGTACTGGTCGTGATAGTCGTCTGAATAGTCCGGCATGTGATCGTCGGCAAACGGCTCGTTGCTTTTGCTCCCCGACTTTCGCGAGTCACCATGCTGGCCTGCGCGCCACTCGTCCGCGCGTCCTTTCTCACCATCCGGTGAGCCGAACCGCACTCGTACGTGCTCGCGTCCGGCGAGCTCCTTGAGCTGGGCAACGAGGCCCTGGGACGCGTCGACCCGCCAGTCCTCACCGAGACGCAGGCGAACCCTGACGCCGTCGCGGCCGATATAACTCACCACGACCACGCACTGACCACCGCGATACTCTCCGAGCACCTGTTCCAGTGCATCGATCGTCTTGTTGTTAACCTTTTCAGCAACAAGCTCAACACCGATGGCTCTCAGCCATTTAGCTTCTGCCGACGCGAGATCGTGAACCATCTCCGCGCGCATGCTGCTTCCGCCGGTTCGTTCATCAATCCCGAGCTGCCCCTCGATAATGACCAGGGTGTCACTTTTGATGCGCTCAAAATACTCACCATAAACTTTGGTGAAGACGGTGACCTCAAGACGCGCGGTCCCGTCGTCCAGCGTCAGAAACGCCATTCGGCCCTTGCCGCCGTTGGTGTTGCGTGTGCGAATGGCCGAAACAAAACCCGCGACGACGACACGGTTGCGCTGAGCCTGGGGATTGAGCTCGGCAAGCGTGCAACCGGTGAGCTGCAGAATCTCGGCGCGATACTCGTCCATCGGGTGACCTGAGAGATACAGTCCGAGCGTGTCTTTCTCGTTCTGCAGCAAGGTGCCCTTATCCCACGGCGTTGCATCCGGCATGTCGATTTGCGCCGGCGGCCCTTCTTCGAGCCCGAAGAGATCATTTTGTCCAGCCGTTTCAGCATTGGCCTGCTGATCGGCGGTATTCATCGCCAGCGTCACGCTCGCCATCAGCGCGCTTCGATGATCACCGAACGCATCCATCGCGCCACAGCGAATCAATGATTCGATGACTTTGCGATTGACCTTTCGGCCATCGACACGGCGACAGAAATCAAACAGCGTTTCAAATGGTCCGTCGGCTTCCCTCGCGGCCTCAATCGCCTCAATCGCAGCGCCACCAACGCCTTTAACGGCGCCAAGACCAAACAGGATTGTGCGCTTGTCGGCCGGTACAAACTCGTGACCGCTGGCATTCACGTTGGGCGCAAGAACCTCAAGATCAATCTCGCGACACTCGTTCATCAACGTCACGACGCGATCGGTGTTTTCCATGTCAGAGGACAGGGAAGCCGCCATGAACGCCGCTGTGTGATGTCGCTTAAGCCAGGCGGTCTGATAGGTAATCAGCGCATAGGCCGCCGAGTGGCTTTTGTTGAAGCCGTAGCCTGCGAATTTTTCAACCAGGTCGAAAATATATCCCGAGGTATCTTTTTCGACACCGTTTTCCGAGGCGCCATCGACAAAGCCCGCGCGCTGCTTGGCCATCTCCGCCGGAATTTTCTTGCCCATCGCCCGGCGCAACAGGTCGGCCGAACCGAGGGAATAACCCGAGAGCACCTGAGCGATCTGCATCACCTGTTCCTGATACAGAATCACGCCGTGGGTTGGTTTGAGCAGGTCCTCAAGGGATGGATGCGGATATACAACTTTCTGCCGGCCGTGCTTGCAGTTGACAAAGTCATCGACCATGCCTGACCCAAGCGGGCCTGGCCGATACAGCGCCACGAGCGCCAC
>CALHMG010000275.1 GCA_938034705.1 uncultured Gammaproteobacteria bacterium | reverse complement strand
GCGTCCATGTCGTCGGCCTCAACGATCGTGTAGCCGGACAGTGGATTGGAGCCACCGTGGTCTTCCACGCCCTGGGGCCCCACGGTCTTTGACATACCCACCGGCTGCCCGGGCACGACGGCAGCATCGCCAAGGTCCTTGACCCACTGCATCCACCGCTCACGAAACCGTGGACCGTCGTCAGGGTTCTCAAAATTCGGGGTGCCGTGATAGGCGAAAATAAACTGAGCCATAGCAACTGAATCTCCGTCAGTGAACTCGAGTGAGCTTCCATCCTAACAGCATACCCGCTCATTACTGTGCGGGCCTTTGAGCCCTCAATTGCATCACGCGATAAGCCCCATGACGACACCAACAGCGCTCCAGTAGGATCAATACCGCCAAGCCAACTTCGGAACATTCTCCATGAGCACAACGCACCACGCCGACTACGACCCGATCGAGTTCGAGTTGTTCAAAAATGGTATCCATGCGATTGCCGACGAAATGGCCGTCACAATCTGCAGGACGACCTACTCCGGCGTCCTGCGCGACAACATGGATTTTTCCACCGCCATCGCAGATGCCGACGGACTGATGGTCGCCCAGGGACTGACGCTTCCGGGGCATCTTGGATCGATCCCCGCGGCGCTCGAATCTGTTATTCGGCACTACGGTGACGAAATGCAGCCCGAAGACATCTACATCATGAACGACCCGTTCGATGGCGGGATGCATCTCCCCGATATTTTTCTGTTCAAGCCCATGTTCGCCCAGGGCGAGCGAATCGGATTTGGTGCAACGATCTGCCATCACGCTGACGTGGGCGGACGTGTGCCCGGATCCAACGCTTCAGACTCAACCGAGATCTATCAGGAGGGACTGCGGATACCACCGCTGAAACTGTTTGAGGCAGGTGTTCGCAATCACACGCTCTGGTCTTTGATCAAGACCAACGTGCGCATCCCGGTGCAGGTGTTCGGCGACATGCGCGCGCAACTTTCGGCATGTCATCTTGCCGAGACCCAGTTCCAGAGCCTGCTCGACAGCTACGGCGCGAACAAGGTCCGCATGTACATGCGTGAACTGATCGACTACGCCGAACGAGCGACCAGAGCGGCCGTCGCAGATCTCCCCGATGGCGAATTCAGCTTCGAGGACTGGATTGACGACGACGGAATCGATGTTGGCAAACCGATTCGGCTCTACGTCACCATCCGCAAACAGGGGGACAGCATGAGCGTTGACTGGACCGGCAGCTCGGATCAGGTGAAAGGCGCGATCAATTCCACCCTCTCTTTCACCAAAGCCCACTCTCATGCGGCCATTCGTTCAGTTCTGCCGTCAACCATTCCGGCGAACGAAGGTCTGTTCAGAGCAATCGATGTTGTCGCGCCCGAGGGCACGATCACCAACATGGTGCTGCCTGGCGCCTGCGCGGCGCGAGGTCTGACGGGCTTTCGCATGGGCGACTGCATGTTCGGGGCTCTCGCGATGATGCTGCCTGATCAGGTTGGCGCCGCATCCGACGGCGGCAACACCGGCGTCTCCATCGGGGGCTACGACGACGAACGCAAGCCTTACATCTATGTCGACTTTGCGTGTGGAACCTGGGGCGGGCGTCCTTGGGCCGATGGCCTGCAGGGCAACTCGAACATGTTTGCCAACATGGCATCACAGTCGGTTGAGGTCATCGAGTCAGAGCAGCCGCTTGAAATTCTCGCCTATGAATTCGAAACGGATCGTGCCGGCCCGGGCGAGTATCGCGGTGGTGCACCCTACCGCCGCGAATATCGTTTTCTCGAAAAAGAAGCCGTGCTCCAGGTGCGCTCCGACCGCAGCGACATCAGGCCTTACGGACTGTATGGAGGCTGGCCCGGTCGCCCATCGAGCAACGCTCTGAATCCCGACAGCGACTCGGCCGAGGTGCTGCCGTCAAAGTTCAATATTACGATCCAGTCCGGCGATGTGTTCAGTCATACGCTTGCGGGCGGCGGCGGATACGGCGACCCGTTAAAACGAGATCCTGCTGCGGTGTTGCGCGACGTACGCAACGATTATGTCAGCGCCGAGGCCGCCGCCGACGACTACGGCGTCGTGGTTGATACTGACTCCTGGTCCATAAACGAGGCCGCAACCATCGCGTTGCGCAGCGCGCTTGCGCTGCAAAATGGCGCCGCCGAGAAAATTGCGTGGCGCGAACCTGGCGAAGAACCAGACGCGGAATCTGCCGATGCGTCAACCGACGGCAGCCTCGACTCTGAAGGAGCCCGCGCATGACCACCTTTCGTATAGGCGCCGACATTGGCGGCACGTTTACCGACATTGTTTTTCTGGGCCCTGACGGGACACTGCACACCAAAAAAGTGCCCTCGACGGTGGACGACTACGCTCGCGGCATCCTGCAGGGTGTGACGTCAGTTCTTGAGGCCGAAGCGATTCCGGCGAGCCAGGTCAGCGAGATCATGCACGGCACGACGGTCGCGTCGAACGCAATTCTTGAAGGCAAAGGCGCCAGAGCCGGCCTCATTACCACCAGGGGATTTCGGGACGTTCTCGAAATCAGAAACCTGCGGATGCCTCGGCTGTATGACCTTCACTGGGAAAAACCACCGCCGCTGGTCGATCGTTATCTCCGCCATACCGTGAACGAGCGCATTAACAATCTCGGCGAAATCAAGACAGCACTCGACGAGAAAGAGGTTCGTTCCGTCGTCAAAAACCTGCTGGCCGAAAACGTTGAAGTGATCGCGGTGTGCCTGTTGAACGCCTATACCAATCCCGTGCACGAGCGAATGATCAAACGCGTCATCGAGGAGATGGCGCCGGGTATTCCGCACTGCATCAGCTATGACGTCCTGCCGGAAATCAAGGAGTACGAAAGAACATCGACTACGGTCATCAACGCCTACGTCATGCCCATCGTGGCACAGTACCTGCAAAGCCTGCGTGCGGCTCTGGACACTGGTGGAGTTGACGGACCGCTGATGCTGATGCAGTCCAACGGCGGCATGATGAGCGCTGCGCTCGCCGCACAGAAGCCGGCGAACATTATCGAGTCCGGTCCCGCCGGTGGCGTTGTGGGCGCACAGTCGCTTGCGCGCAAACTCGATCTTGAAGACATCATCACTTTCGACATGGGAGGCACCACCGCCAAAGCTTCTCTCATCGAGCGCGGTGAAGTAACGCGTTCACAGGAATATCAGGTCGGTGGCGGCATCATGATCGGGTCGCGTCTGCTTACGGGCTCGGGCTACATGCTCAAGGTCCCCGCGATCGACCTGGCAGAGGTGGGCGCTGGCGGCGGCTCGATCATCTGGATAGACGGCGGTGGCGGCCTGCAGGTTGGCCCGCAGAGTGCCGGCGCGAGTCCCGGCCCCGTCTGTTATGACGCAGGTGGTGAATCCCCCACCGTAACCGACGCTAACCTGATACTGGGTTATCTCAACGCAACATCACTCGTAGGCGGCGAGCTTAAACTTAATGCCGACAAGGCACGAGACGCCTTTGAACGCGATATCGCGAAGCCCATGAATCTGAGTGTGGAAAGAGCCGCATACGGAACACATCAGCTTGCTGCCGCCAACATGATCCGGGCCATCCGCGCGGTTTCGTCAGAACGTGGCCGCGACCCGCGCAAGTACGCTCTCTTTGCGTTTGGCGGAAACGGTCCTCTGTTCGCCACCGGCATGGCCCAGTCCCTCGGCATGAAACGGGTTGTCGTGCCACCGTCACCCGGCCTGTTCTCTTCTTTCGGCCTGCTGTACGCCGACACCGAGCATCATTTCTCAAGATCCCTGATCGCAACGCTGAGCGAAGTTGAGCCAGACAGACTTGCGTCCGTGTGGTCTGAACTTGAGTCACAGGCACGGGATCAGCTCAAAGCCGAAGGTTTTCCCGAGGAACGTATCGACATCAGTCGCGCCGCCAACATGCATTACAAGGGTCAGATTTTCGAACTCACTACCCCGGCCCCCGACGGCGAGATCAACCAGCAGTTTTGCGCCGATCTGCAGGAACGGTTTGGTCAGGAGCACGAAACCACCTACGGCCACCGCGCAGGCCCCGATGAGCCGGTGGAACTTGTCAGCGCCATGGTGATCGCACGGGGCATTCCGCTGCATCCGCGCGTGCCGGACCGGCTCATGCTCAAAGGTGCGGGCGAAGGCAAATCGAACAGTACGCGCAAGGCATACTTTGGCCCCGACCATGGCTGGCTCGATACTGCCGTGGTCAGACGGACTGATCTTTCGACGCCGACCGATGGACCACTCATAGTCGAGGAATACGACGCCACCTGCCTTGTACCACCCGGCGCACGCGCCGCACTCGACGACAACAACAACATCCTGATCGATCTCTAGACCATTGCAGACTTACGCCGACATCCCAAACCCTCACTATCCCGTTCGCGACGACTGGCTGGCCAGACACACCGAGGACGCTCTGGAACCGGCGCTGCCCATCGTCGATCCTCACCATCACTTGTGGGATCGGGACGGGCACCGTTACTTTCTTGATGAACTGCTGGAGGATCTAAACACGGGACACAACATTGTGGCGACCATGTTCATGGAATGCGGCGCGATGTACCGAAACACAGGACCGGAAAACGATCGCTGTCTTGGCGAAACAGAATTCGTCAACGGTGTTGCGGCCCTCAGCGCAAGTGGCCTGTATGGAGACACACAGATCTGTGCCGGCATTGTCGGTGGCGTTGATCTTCGGCTCGGTGACAACGTGACACCAATACTTGAGCGACACATTGCAATCGCTGACGGACGCTTTCGTGGCATCAGACAGGTTTCCGCCTGGCACGACGATCCCGCGGCGCGAGGATCACTGGCCAGCCCTCCCCCGGGCATTCTGGCCGACTCCAACTTCCGCAGCGGCGTTAAAACGTTGACCCGACTCGGGCTGACCTTCGACGCCTACATGTATCACACACAGCTCGCCGAGATGCTGGATCTGGCCCGAGCCGTGCCCGAGACAAGTATGATTCTCAATCACGTTGGCGGCGTAATCGGAATCGGTCCCTACGCGGACAAGCGTGATGAAGAGTTCGCCAAGTGGCGCAGACACATGACCGAAATCGCTGCGCTGGACAATGTCAGTGTCAAACTGGGTGGACTTGGCATGCGGGTTTTCGGTTTTGGTTTTGGTGATCGACCACACCCACCGACTTCAGACGAACTCGCCCAGGCCTGGCGCCCTTACATCGAAACCTGTATCGAGCTCTTTGGCGCTGAACGCTGCATGTTCGAAAGCAATTTTCCAGTCGACAAAGGCACCTGCAGCTACGCGGTGATCTGGAATGCGTTCAAAAGGATTGCAAGCGGTGCATCAGCCGACGAAAAACAGGCGCTGTTTGAAACTACTGCCCGACGCGTTTACCGGCTGTCGTCAGCGTAAGGTTTGAGAGCCTTCGCGACGCTTGCGTTTGAACAGTGAACGGACGCTGTTGCGAGATTCCCGGTAGCGAAACCGCAGCCGATACCAGCTGTCGGCCGCCCGGTACGCCCAGCCGTCGAGGTTAAACGAAAAATATTCTGCGATCGGCACCGTCTTGCCGCTTCGAGTTGTGAGTCGGCGCCAGTTGTATGCAGCCCCGGCGGCGCCGTAGCGATTTGGAACCAGCTCGATATCGATCGCAAAAACCTGGCCATCGTGGGTCAGAAAGTTGTCGATGTGTGGATCCTTGTGCAGCCAGCCCTGCTCGTGCAGACCGTTGATAAATCCTACTATGTGCGGATAGTCGTCGACCGCGACAGCGTTACCCGGCTGGTACTCGTAGATCAGCCACGAGTCGACAACCACACCCGCTCGACGCCGTTCCAGGGCCGCGACCGGGACTGAAGCCGCAAACCCGCGAGACTGCAGCAACAGCAGGGAATTCAGCCCTGACCGTGCATTGCCCAAACGCCACAGTGTCGTCAGCTGAATCCAGAGGCTGTTGTTTTTGTTCCTCGGCTGTTTCAGCACAAGCTGCTTACCGGCAAATTCGATCACTTTGACCAAACTGCGTCGACGATCGGTCAGAACTTCTCCCTGTTTGGCGACAACTTCGTCAGGTGCCGCAGCAACCGCAGAGCCAACGCCGTTTTTAACGTACGTTACTCGCCAGTCGTCACGGATGACGAAAGCAGCAGTTGGCAGGAGATTCTGTAGAGGCATTACAACGGGATGACCATTCGCTTATCATCGGCATGCTATCAAACGATCGACTTGATTCACACGATCTGAAGAACACTCCGACATATTTCAGGGACTCGGCGCAAAAGCATGGCAACTGTCGCGACAGGACTGGGTGTATTCCTCGCTGGTGCTTTGATCTCAGCCATTCTCATTACCGGACGACGCACGCCCACGCCTGCGGCGACGGGCCCGGGGATCACATCGCAAGTATCCGTTCATGATGTCGAAAGCCCATTGCGGGTTGGCGTCTACAACATTCACACCGGGCGCGGAATCGACGGTAAAACCGATCTCGGCCGCATAAGCGCGCAACTCGACAACTCGGACATTGTCTCGCTTCACGAAGTCAAAGCAGCGTTTTTCAACCAGCCGGATCAGGCGACAGCTATCGCCAGAAAAAGCCGGCACTCCTGCCTGTTCAGTCCCTCACGCCGCCGCTGGCTGCGAGACTATCGAGGTAACGCCCTGCTCAGTCGTCTAAGCCTGGGTCCGTGGACGCGCGAACCTCTGGTAGACGATACCAACAAGAATTTTCGAATACTGACGTCGACCCATATCATCGTTGGAACAACACAGGTGCCCGTGTTTTTCACCCACCTGCACACCCGCGGCTTGCGCGACGTGCAGCTGCAAACGGTGTTCGCAAGATTTGCGGCAACGGGTCCGGGTCCGGCGATTCTCCTCGGCGACCTGAACGTACGCCGCAGCGAAGCTGTAGTTCAGGAACTGCTGGATGCAACTCCGGGTGCAACGGATGCGATCCATGAGTCACTCGGCTCACGTGACCCCGACACTCGAGTCGACTGGATCATTACACGTGGCCTGAACACTATTGACGGCGACGTCGTCGACACAGGTGCGTCCGATCACCCGTTTTATTCGGTCAGCGTATCGCTGACTTAAGAACCGACCGTTTCGCCGAGAACATCAGCGTAAACCTGCTCGATTCTGTCGGCGCGTATCTTAGCGTTCATATGTTCACTCACCCACTCATGTCCGCGCCGCCCAAGCTCCGCAGCGTGGGCAGGTTCTTCGAGAAGATCACAGCACGCCTGGGCCATCGCAGCCGCGTCGCCGATGGGTGTAACACGCCCGCCTCTTTTGTTATCGACAATTAACTCGGCATTGCCACCCACGTCACTCGTCACGACCGGTGTCCCGACCGCACAGGCCTCGCGCAGCGTGCCGGTCAAGCCCTCATTCCTGATTCCTGAGAACAGCAGCACGTTGAAACTCGCCATGCAGTTGGCGACATCTTCGCGAAACGCAAAGATCGTCAACCGGTCTCGAATTTCGTCCGGGATCGGAAACCCGCGCTGGTTGAGTCGCTTTTCATCAACCCCCACCAGCACAAAGCGCACTTGAGGGCGCTCGCGGGCGATCATCACCATCGAGTCGAACAGATAGTTAAGCCCCTTGCGTGCCGATGCGCTGCCCAGATATCCCACGACCTCCTGGTTCGCATCGATCGCCATCTCCAAGCGAAGGGTTGGCTCAACGCCAGGATGGAATACTTCAGTGTCAACGGATCCGTAAACGACCGGAATTTTGGCCGGGTCGATCCTGCCGGTCTCGACCAGCACATCCTTGACCGCCTGGGCAACCGCGATAATCCGTTTAACTTTTGGCCGACGATATTTGACCGAGTTAATCGCGTTCAACGGGGCCGTCATACCCCTGTTGGCAACGATGTTGATATCAAGACCCATACCGGCGAATGTCATCAGATCAAGCATCGCGCCCTTATGCACGTGCACAATGTCAGGGCGTTCCTCGATGAGCAGCTGGCGAATCGCTTTGATCGCCGCGAGGCAGGCGGCGGTAGGTTTGAACGGCGCGAGCTTGAGGAAGCGCAGATCAACGGGGCTTTCGGCCAATCGAGCGAAATCGCCGCGAAATTGGGGATTGTCTGCAAAACCGGCGATAACCTCATGCCCGCGCCGGGTCAGCTCAATAACCAGTCGTTCAAGCTGACGGGAGCCACCGGTGCGAATGCTCTCACGAGCGATGAGGTGCAGTATTTTCAATGAAGAGTAACGGAAGTAAGAGCCCCGGAGAACCCAAGCATACCCAACCCAAATTGCGCGAGCCATACCTTGCACACGCCGTCCCCAACCTTGTGAAGTCAGCTCCTGACCGGGTGTCGATCGGGGATCAGCTGACGTCACAAATGACGGTATGATCCAGCGACCCGAAACACGTAACCCCCGAAGAATCATGAAGGCGATAACCATCGGCTCGGCCACCATCGACATCATCACCAGCATCGCAAGTGACGATATCGAAAGGATGACGCTGCACAACAGCACCTCCTCGTTTCTGCTATTGGAACCAGGACGCAAGGTCGACGCGAAAAGCATCCGAACCTACACCGGTGGTGGCGCGGTGAACGCCGGGATCTCGCTGGCGCGTCAGGGCTATGACGTCTCGGCGCTGGTGCGAATCGGCAAGGGCCTGAATGGGGAAAAAATTCTCGAACGTTTTGGCGAGGAGGCTATCGATACCAGCCTCGTGAGCATGGATGCAGAACACTTGACCGGTGTGTCAGTGCTGCTGTCCGCGCACGACAACAACGCGGCGATATTTACCCATCGCGGCGCTAACGGTTTTTTGAGCGAGACAGATGTAACGCCTGAAAAATTCGAGAACGCCGATCTTGTTTACGTTACAAACCTGAGTAACGCGTCGGTTGAACAGTTTCCGGCCGTAGTCGCCCGCGCCAAGGCCGCGCAGGCGTTTGTGGCCTCAAACCCCGGAATCCTGCAGCTGACGAACAAGACAGGTCCTTTTTTCGACGCGCTTGCACACATCGACATGTTCACCTGCAACTTCAGAGAGGCCGCGGCACTCGTGCCACAGCTTGTGGACAGAACCGGCTGGGACAAGGATTCATCTGTTCATTCAAAGTCGGAGTTCCCAAGGCTCAGCATCCAGGGGTTTGAAGTATCGCTTGAAGACTACGTGTCACGCGTACACAGCCTCGGGCCTCGATTTGTAGGCGTCACCGATGGCGGCAACGGTGCCTACCTGTCGGACAACGGCAAGATTCACTTTGAACCCGTACAGCCCGTTGAGGTGGTCGGCACTACCGGAGCCGGCGACGCATTTGCATCGACGCTGGCTGGAAGCCTTGCGCGCGGCCTCGACATCGTCGAGGCATCAGGCCTCGCCGCCAGAAATGCCGCTTCGGTGGTCGGCTTTCTTGACGCGCAAACCGGTCTGCTGACCGCCGACAAACTGACCGCTAAAGCATAGCGCTCAGGTATTAGCCATTTGGTAGGCGTCCAGCACAGCCTGGGTCCATAGCTCCGGTCGTTCCTGCGGCAAATTGTGACCGGCATCCGTGAAGACACGAAAGTCGTAGGGGCCGGCAAATTTCTCGCGATCACCCCCTGACCCTGAATGTACGCCATCGCAGTCGCCGTCGATCGCAACGGTCGGCACCGTAATGTCCGGCTGCGCGGTCAGTTGCGTTTCGATATGCGCGACCGCTGGATCCCCGGGCACCAGCCCGAAACGATGACGATAGGAATGGACGACGACCTCGACATAGTCTTCATTCTCAAACGCTTTCGCCGAACGTTCGAATTCAGCTTCGCTGAAACTCCATTTCGGTGACCACATCCGCCAGAGTTCGCGGGCGATGTCATTACGATTCTGCTGGAGACCACGACGACCGCGCTCGGAGTGAAAGTAGTACTGATACCAGTAACTGGCTTCTTCGGCGGCAGGCGCGGGTTCGCCGGAGCGCGCAATGTTCTGGATGTTGTAAGCGTTTCCGCTCACGAGAGCCACGACCCGCTCCGGCCACAGGGCCGACACGACGCAGGCAGCGCGACCGCCCCAGTCGTAGCCCCCGACCACCGCGCGTTCGATCTTGAGCGCATCAAGCAACGCGAGCAGGTCCGCACCAAACGCGGCCTGCTCTCCCGAGCGCATGGTTTGATCTGAAAGAAATCGTGTAGCGCCATAACCGCGCATCCAGGGCACGATGACGCGAGCCCCCTGCTCGGCTAGTCGCGGAGCGACCTCGGAATAGGTATGAACATCGTACGGAAACCCGTGACACATCACGCAGGGCCATCCCGACGGATCACCGAACTCGAGATACGCGACCTCAAGCACTCCCGCCTCGACAGATTTCAACTGCATGGTGAGTCTCCCGCTACTACAAGGTTAAGTAAAAGGTCATGCACAAAGGCTATCGCCAAGATCAACCGACGACGCGCCTGCGCCGTCGTCACATTCTGTGTATACAGCAATCAGATGCTGCCAGCACGCGCCACACCGTGTGCCGATTCAGGTAAAACTGATCGATCCCGCGAGAGCGGCCGCCGTTCGCGTTGACGCCCCGGCGTTGACGAATATTTGCGGCAGGAGCATCCATTCCAGTGTCCAACCCGCACCCGATCGCTCGTTCTCGTGCAGCGCCGCCTGATGCATACCGCCCATGAGCACCGCATTCGACCGCGCGATTGCGACCAGTGTTTCGGCGCCAATCGGGTTGTTCTTGTGCGCCATCGCGGATGACGAACCGCCGGCCGCAAGCTGGACTTGCGCAAGCTCGTTCTGCGCCATAAGCGCAATGTCCTGGCCAACCTTACCCAGCGCCGTTGTGATTTCGACTGCCCAGCCGCAAATCGCGACCACGCGCCTGCGATCTGTGTGCCAGCACGATGGTGGCGCGTACAGACCCAGAGACTGCGCCATGTGTTCGGCAATTTTTTCAGGGTCATCGCCCATTGCATTCAACGCCCCTTCCGGGCCGCCCAGCTGCAGCGCGAATTCTTCAGGCGTGCCTTGAACAAGATCACGCAACGGCTTCGACCAGCTCTCGATTTTCCGGGTACGTGTTATCGGCAACGCTCGCTGCATCCTCGTGTGCGCCATCATCTCGGCGGAATCACTGGCGAAAGTCTGCAGCTGGCGCTCGATCTGCGCGACACGCGCAGACAGCACAGGCACGGCCTGTGCCAGGCGTATCATGAGACTGGTATCGACAAGATCCTGACTTGTCGCACCCTTGTGAAGTGATGACGCATGCGCGGGATCGAGAACCGCACGCAGCTGTGCGACGAGCCCCGGCGGCGCAACACCATCACGGGCGATTCGGGTAGCAAGTTCGGGGAGATCAATCTGCACTTCAGCGATCCTGTCGCTGATGTCGCCTGCTGCCGCAGGGGTGATTACGCCAAACGCCGCCTGGGCATTTGCCAGCGCCATCTCAAAACCGAGCATTGCGGCGATGTCGGCGTTGACTGAGAACAGTTGCTCTATTTCTGCATCCCCGAGAAGTTCGCCGAGAAGCTCGTTACTGCCGTTGTAGATATAGCTCATGATGAAACCAGTTTACGAGAAACCTGCAATCGGTCCTACTCCGCCCGCCGCCGTGGGACGCTACGCGGTCGGCACAATAAGTCAGTCCGCTTTGGTTTTCGACTCACGCCAGCTTGACGGATTGGTGCCGGTGACCCGTTTAAACTCACGGTTAAAGTTCGACTTGGTGTTATAGCCGCTCGCAAGCATGATGCTGGTAACGGGCATGTCCGTTGTCTCCAGCAGCGCGCAGGCATCAACGATACGGCGCTCGTTAATATACTGCGACACGCTTTTGCCGCTGACGCGATTGATCGCGATAGAAACCTGGCGTGCGGGCACACCGAGCTTGCGGGAAAGTCGGTTCAGGTTCAGATCAGGATCATGGTGAATACGACTTGTGTTGATAAGTTCATCAACCGCCGTGAGCAGCTGGACGTGCTCATCGGTGGCGCCGTCATCCGTCCCAGCGCTTTCGGACAGTTCTGACGTGGATGACTGTGGCGCCGATTGCCGCTTGGCCGAACGATGCAGCGCGACGGCAATGGCGCAGAGACCGACGATGCCAATCACGCTCGAAATACCCGCAATGCGCGCCGTATGCTCGCCACCGGTGACCCAGAAATCGATGGCAATGGCGACATCCGTAAAGCCGGACAGAAAGAGCAGCAGCGCCACCACCCAAAGCGCGCGCTCGACGCCACTGATGCGGTTGAGCCGTGCCCAGGACAGACCGTCCAGCCCCTGCCGACCCAGAGCAACCAGCGCTAACCCATAGCCGATATTGATGATCCCGAGCGTGACGTCCTGTAATCCAATCGCGAAAACCACCGCCAGCGTGACAACAAGCAGCGGAATCAGGTGCAACCACAGACGGCCTCGAGCTGCCGAACCGGCCTGTGGATTACGAAACGCAAGATAGGCAAACGGTGCGAGCAGCGCGGCGGTAAAGGGCTGAATCAGCCGGATCCAGTCGAGCGCGTAGCCATAGCGAGCCCCGATCAGCAGCAGGTGCAGGGTCAGCAAGACAACAAATGCCGCCATGAACCCGTTGCGGCGCGCCAGGTCGGATTCGGTCAGCTCCCGCCAGAGCACCAGAAGCAGCACTGCGGCACAGAGGAATGACAGGGGCACCATCGGCAAAGGCAAAACTCGACTAAAAGTGGGTTCAGAAGCCCGAATCAGGGACAAAAACGCGTTTCAGCACGTCCTGAAACACGTTTCAGGTCTCGATCCACGCCCAAAGGACCGAATCTTGGCACTGATTGATCCTGAGGAACACCCGCAATGAACCGTATTCTATTCACCGCCACCCTGCTCCTGTGTGCCCTGACCGCCGACTCAAGCTTCGCGCTGACTGCTACTGAAAAGCGGCAGCTGACCCCGCGCGACCGCGCCTCGACCGCTTCAGCACCGCCTGGTGTCGGCTTTACCCGCAGCGTCACGGACGATCCCGAGGGTGGCAGACTCGAGTACGCAATCTGGTATCCGACAAACGCTGAAACGGCCACCACCCGAATCGGCCCCTATGAGTTTGCGTCCACCACGGATGCCGCGCCGGCGACCGGGCAGTTTGGACTGGTGGCACTCTCTCACGGCAACGCGGGCACGCCGTTTGGTCATCGCAATATCGCTATCGCTCTTGCACGCGCCGGCATCATTGCGGTGGCACCGCTGCACCCGCGGGACAACTACAAGGACAGCAGCGGCGTCGGCCACCGCGTGGTGTGGGAGGGACGCCCGAGGCAGATCTCGGCCGTTATCGATCACATGCTTGAGGAACCCAAATGGTCCGGCCTGATCGACAGCACCAGAATCGGTGCTTTCGGATTCTCGCTGGGCGGCTATACCGTGCTGTCTCTGTCAGGTGCGCGGCCGGATCTTGGTGAACTGATTCGACATTGCGACGCCAACGATAAACATGACCCGCTCTGCAAACGCGCAAACGGACTCGCTGACGCCATGCGACAGGTGGTGAAAGAAGAATTCCAGCAGCCTCAGCTTGATCTGGCCGACGCCAGAATCTGCGCTGCCGTAGTTGCAGATCCGGTAGCCGCGATGTTTACAGCCGAGGCGATTCGCGGCCTCACGGTAAGCGCTCTTCGCATTTACATGCCCGAGCATGAAAACGAGCTGACGGCACGATTTCATGGAAACAATGTCGCCCGAATCTTGCAGAACAATTCAGAGATCAGCGTGAATCTGCAGCGAGTCCCGAAGGCTCAGCACTATTCGTTTATCGCACCGTTCCCTGAACGACTTCGCAAGAGGCTTCCCGCGGCATTCAAAAATCACCCCGATTTTGACGAACAGCGGTTTCATCAACGCTTTGCTCGGGAGGTGGCAGGTTTCTTCACGGCTGAGCTAGACAACTGCAGCCGTTCACGAACCCAGAACTGACTCTGTAGTAACGACGGTGCAAAACTCACCGTGCAGGCTCGCTAGGTTAATTCGGTAGACGTCGTCCGCCCGGATAGTGCCACCGTCGGGCGACGCATGGCCGTGGGCCGCCGTCGCGTCTCCAACCAGAGTTACAGTAAAGCCGAGATTTTCGGCCATTCGTACCGAGGTCGATACACAGTGGTCGGTCGTCATGCCGGCCACCACAAGTTCGTTGATTGATCTTTCGCGCAGCCAGTCTTCAAGATTGGTGCCGATAAAGGCGCTGTTCACTGTCTTTTGAAATATGGGCTCGCCGTCGAGGGGCAGCGCCGCGTCCTTGAACGCGTGGCCGGGAGAGTCAGGCCTTAAAGATGAGTCGGGCTCGGTTGAGTTGTGCTGCACATGGGCGATGGGTTGTTTTCGCTCACGCCATAACTTCAGCAAGGCGGCGATATTTTCTTCGGCGCGAGGGTTATTGCGGACCCCCATTCGGGGATCGTCAATCCCTTTTTGTACATCGATCAACACCAATGCGATATCGCTCATTCGTGCAACTCCGGTCACATGTCAAAAAACACAGTTTCGCCTTCACCCTGGAGATAAATATTAAAGCGGTAGATCCCGTCAGCTTCCGGGTGCGCCAGCAACGTCCCGACCCGCGCCGGATCGACACGACCCAGCACAGGGTCCAAAGCGTTAGCCTCAACTTCGTCAGCAAAATACAAACGCGTATGCAGTCCGGTGTTGATCCCGCGCGCCACAATCCAGAAAGTAATATGCGGCGCCTGATCGCGTCCATCGACGTAGGGCACCCTGCCCGGCTTGCACGTCCTGAACGAGAACTCGCCGGTCGCAAGGTCGCCTGCAGACCTTCCCCAGCCGGTAAAACCCGGATCCGCCTGACCGCGAGTTTCCTGCGCCGAGGCATAAAGACCGTTCGCGTCGGCCTGCCAGATTTCAATCATCGCATCTGTCAGCGCCGACCCGAGACCGTCATATACCGTTCCTTTTACCGTGATCGCGTCACTGGGTTCAGGACCTGTAAACAGCGCGCTGCCCAGATCCTGAGCGTAGACACCGGTAACACCAACGGCGTTGGGAACACAGCCGATATGCACGTAAGGACCCGCAGTCTGCGACGGCGACTCTTTGAGGTAGTCGAGTTTCTGCGTCATCTCTAGAGTCCGTCCTTGCGGTTTTCAAAAGGTGTCTGACGCCGTCCACGAAGAACGATGTCAAATCGATAGGCAAGACAGTCCATCGGTATCGTCGCGTTCATATCCAGCGGCGCGACCAGCATGTCGCGCGCTCTGTCATCCGCGATACCGTTAGCCATTGGACAAAGCGCCACCAGAGGATCTCCTTCAAAGTACATCTGCGTGATGAGCCGCTGGGCAAACGCTGCGCCAAAGAGAGAAAAATGAATATGCGCAGGTCGCCAGTCGTTCATGGTGTTGGGCCACGGATAAGGCCCCGGCCGCACCGTACGAAACTCATAGGATCCATCCTCGGCCGTAATCATTCTTCCACAGCCACCAAAGTTTGGATCAAGGGGCGCAATGTAGGTTTCCTTGCTGTGACGATAACGCCCGCCCGCGTTGGCCTGCCACACTTCGATCAACGCACCCGGCACGCCGCGACCGTATTCGTCCATCACACGCCCGTGGACAATGATGCGCGGGCCAATCGCGGCTTCGCCGGTCGACGAAAAATTCAGAATCAGATCGTTATCCAGTTCACCGATGATGCTGTCGCCAAAAACCGGGCCCGTTTCTTCAGAAATCGAGGTTGGCAAGGACAGCAACGGAGCATTCGGAGAACGCGTTACGCTGCTCTTGTATGCCGGCGTCAGCGCCGGTGGATGCCAGAGTCGATCGCGGTTGATGTAACCGCCGGGCTTGCTCATGAGTCGTTTTCCATTTCTTCGTAGGTTTGTTTGGCAAGTTTCAGCGCATGATTGGCTTTGGGGACGCCAGCGTAAACGGCAACATGCTGAAAAGCTTCCAGCACATCCTGTTTAGTCGCACCGGTGTTCGCGGTTGCGCGAATGTGCATCGGAATCTCGTCGAAGCTACCTGTCGCCGCAAGCAACGCCAGCGTCAGCATGGATCGCTCGCGCAAACTGATGTTCGGGCTCGTCCACACCGTGCCCCAGGCACCCTCGGTGATCAGCCGCTGAAACGGCTCATCGAACTCTGTCTTCTTCGCTTCGGCTGCATCCACATGCTTGTTGCCCAGCACCCGCCTCCGGATGTGCATGCCTTCTGAGTAGCGATCAACCACGCCTGTATCCTCTGTTTGTAACGCTGCGCTGTACTCTCATCAGTAAGGCAGGCCTACATAGTTTATCGACAAAGCACCCTTTGCCGAATCGTTACTCATCAAGAACGCAAATTCAGCGCGCTGCATCTTGAGATCGAATGGAGTCTGCTCCGGGAAGCGATGGAACAGCGATGTCATCCACCACGCAAATCTTTCAGCCTTCCATACACGCGCCAGCGCCCTTTCAGAATACCGATCCAACCCCTCACTGTCGCGATCCGCGTAATGCTGGACCAGACCGGTAAACAGGTAATGAACGTCGGACGCGGCCGTGTTCAGGCCTTTGGCACCCGTAGGTGGAACAATATGTGCAGCGTCACCGCATAAAAACAGATTGCCCCAGCGCATGGGCTCACACACAAACGACCGCAGCGGCGCCATGGATTTTTCTACCGAGGGTCCCGTGACGAGCACATCGGCGTCAGCCTCGGGAATTCGACGCTTGAGCTCATCCCAGTAAGCCTGATCTGTCCAGTTGTCAGGACTGTCGTTAAGCGGACATTGAAAATAGTAGCGACTGAGATTTTCGTTGCGCATGGAGCACAAGGCAAAACCTCGATCAGAGTTGGAATAAACGAGCTCTTCGTTAATCGGCGGCGTTTCAGAGAGCATTCCAAGCCAGGCGAAGGGATAGACCTTCTC
>CALHMG010000274.1 GCA_938034705.1 uncultured Gammaproteobacteria bacterium | reverse complement strand
CCCTTCGGTCCAAAATGACGGTCACGCGAGCCGGAGTCCGGAATGCCGTGACGGGCCCGTGGGGCCCGAAAGACGCGTGCCACGTTGACTCAGTTTTGATGTTCGCGCGACCGCCGGGACAATCGCCCGAAAAGACCCTACCAAGGGGCCTATCGGACTGACTGTACCGACGACGGCGGACATTTAAATCGCGGTTTGCCCTGTAGAATTCAGAGGATGTCTGAGAGTTTCCTGTGGATGGCCGTTTTTATCGGCGCGTACTGCTTGTGGTGCGTGCTCGGGGGCGTCATGGCGGGCGTGCAGGTCACGGCGCCGAAGGACTTTTTCATCGCCAGCAGGCGAATGTCTGCCACCACCTATATCGCCGCGGTCACCGCTGCCTCGTTTTCCGCATGGGCCTTTTTGGGGCATTCGGGCATTATTTTTCGCGACGGTTTTCAGTTTGCCTACACGTCGCTGTACCCGATTGCCATCGCGCTCACCGGGGTGCTCTTTTTCAAGCGTCAGTGGATGCTCAGCCGTCGATTCGGATTTATGACGTCCGGTGAGATGTTCGCCGAATACTTCAACGGCGGCATGGTCCGTTTTCTTGCCATCATCATCGGCCTGACGTTTGCCATTCCCTATGTTGGTATTCAGCTCGGCGCATCGGGCCTTGTGTTTAACGTGCTGTCCGACGACGCGCTGTCGCCCGACGGTGCGATGTGGATGCTGTCCGCGATCGTGGCGCTGTACGTGATGCTCGGCGGAATGCGCGCCGTCTCTTACGCCGGCGTGCTGCAGTGGGCGCTGATGATCTTCGTGCTCGTTACAAGCGGCTATCTGCTGCTCCAGTACTTTGGCGGATGGTCGACGTTTACCGAGGGGCTTGCGCAACTTGGCCGACAGGATGGTGTGGGTCGATGGGGCAGTACGGCGGACGGCTACAGCGCGTATTTCGTCATGCCAAGCGCGATGGATCTGACGGCGGGGCTTGGCAAGGAAACGCCTGTGGGCGGCATCTGGACCGGGACGATGTGTCTGACCTATGTCCTCGGCATGATGGGCATTCAGGCGACGCCTGCGTTTTCGGCGTTTGCGTTCAGCGCCTCGAGTCCGAGATCGTTTGGCTGGCAGCAGGTTGTGTTCTGCGCGTTGATCATGGGCGGTCTGCTGGTGTTTGTGTCGGTTGCCCAGGGCGTGGGCGCGCACCTGCTGGGCGCGAATCCGGCGATCGATAAGTCGAATCTTGGGATCGCCGAAATTCTGACGCCGCGCGCCGGCGAAAGGCCCGAGTATCTCGTTACCGAATATCTGCGCACGCTCAACGACACCATGCCCTGGCTCGTTGGACTGATGGCGGTCGCGTTCTTTGCGGCGATTCACTCTACAGGCGCCGCGATGATGAATGCCGCGGGCGCGATGATGGCGCGTGACGTTTACAAGCGCTACGTGCATCGATCGGCCAGTCACGGATCGCAGATTTTTGTCGCGCGTATGTCGATTCTGTTGATCATGCTCGCCGCCCTGACGCTGTCGACGTTTTTCAAGCCCGCCATTTTGTTGCTGGGCGGCGTTGCCATCGCCTGGGGCTTTCAGCTGTTGCCGGCGCTTGCCGCGGTGTGCTGGTTCCCGTGGCTGACCCGCACGGGCGTCACGCTGGGACTGATCGCGGGCATGATCGGCGTGGTGCTTACCGATGGCACGGGTGCGGTAGTTGCAGGCTGGTTCGATCAGACGCTGCCCTGGGGGCGCTGGCCGCTGACGATTTATTCTGCGGCGTGGGGCATGTTTGCCAACATCACCATCGCCGTCGTCGTCTCGGCGCTGACGCAAACGACCGAAGCGACGACGCATCGACAGCGCTTTCATTCCTTCCTCTCTGATCACTCCGAGGTGCCGGTGTACAAGCGGGGCTGGATAACGATCGCGTGGGTCATCGCAATACTGTGGATGATTTTTGGTATCGGGCCGGGTGCGATTGTGGGCAACACGATCTTTGGTGCGCCGGCGTCGGGCCTTGATGGCTGGGCGTTCGGGATTCCGTCGATCTGGGCGTGGCAGATTCTGTGGTGGGGTGTGGGCGTCGTGATGCTGGCGATTGTCGCGTTTTATCTCGAGTTCTCCCGCGCGCCACACCGGCGAATCGACCCGCTGGTTGATGATCTCGGCGATATCGGGCGCTGAACGCGGTCACAATCTTTCAGAAGCCCTTACGCGCAACTGACCTGGCGCTCCAGCTGCCGCCAATACCGCTACACTAGACGTGCGGCGTAAATCGACGGAGCGATTTGGAAGTTGGCCAAAACGGCATTGATCTTTGGAGTAACCGGGCAGGACGGTGCCTACCTTTCGAGACTGTTACTCGAGAAGGGTTACGTCGTGCACGGCACGTCCAGAGATGTTGAGAATCGCTCGTTCGCGGGGCTCAAAGCGCTTGGGGCTTTTGAAAACGTCCAGACCCACTCGGTCTCCACGACAGAATTCAGGGGGCTGACGGAGCTTGTTGAGCACGTCCAGCCCGACGAGATCTACAATCTATCGGGTCAAAGTTCAGTTGGCCTGTCGTTCTCGCAGCCCCAGGAAACCTTTAACAGCATCGCGTCTGCACAACTGCAGCTGGCCGAGGTGCTTCGACACCTCAATGCGCCGGTGCGCCTTTACAACGCCGCGAGCGCCGAGTGTTTTGGCGCGGTCCCGAGCGGGCAGCGCTCAAGCGAAACGTCACCGTTTCATCCGGTCAGCCCCTACGGCGTGGCCAAGGCCAGCAGCTTCTGGGTCACGGCGAGCTATCGCGAGGCCTACGATCTGTTTTGCTGTTCCGGGCTGTTGTTCAACCACGAGTCTCCGCTGCGCCCCGAACGCTTTGTCACCCGCAAGATCGTTCGCGCCGCGGCCGCCATTGCGGCCGGCAGCGGTGAGCGTCTGGTGCTCGGAAACCTCGGTATTTCAAGGGACTGGGGCTTTGCGGGCGACTATGTCGACGCCATGTGGCGGATGCTGCAGCACGATGTGCCGCGGGATTTTGTGGTGGCGACCGGCGTGACTCATACCCTCGCTCAGTTTGTCGACGAGGTCTTCGGTCGATTTGGCCTCGACTCCAAAGATCATGTCGACATCGACCCGTCGCTGTTCAGGCCATCAGAGATCGATCACTCCTGTGGTGACCCGGCGCTGGCGGCGCAGGTTCTTGACTGGCGCGCGACCACAAGCTTTGCAGAACTTATCGATATTCTGGTGGAAGGCGAACGCGCCCGTAGCTGATTTGCGTCAGTCGCGGTGTCGAACCGCCAGGTCCGTGACCGACTGCCTCCGCGCGCGTCACGGTTATCACCTGTCTCTTTGCAGTCTCGTCGTTCTAGGCTAAATCTACTGTCAGGTGTGGATGATTTTGTCTGGAAGGGTGTCCCTCGTGACAGGAAAAATTACTGGTTTGGTCGTCTCGACGTTTTTGTCGATGTCGATGTTAATGCTCGCGTCATTTGTGGCGTCTGTTGGCGTGACGTCTGACGCGGCGGCGATGGAAGCCGAGGAGTCGTCAGAGCTTCAGGCCTGTCGACTTGTTTTTGGCAAACCCGATGTCTCGGGCGCCGTCAGGCGTGCGCCAATCTGCATTCGCAATATATCGGCGGAATCCTGCGAGGATCTTGAATCGACTCAGGCGATTGTTGCGGCAGGTATCGTGAGTTCACAATTCAGCGTGCTGGTCACCTCGAGCTGCGCTGTCGACGACTGTGTTCTTGATGTAGTTCGTCCGTCTGATGCTGCCCATTGTCAGGGTATATCGCTGACGCCGACGCGCGTGAAAGTCGATAAAACCACTACCTCGGGACCTGTTTCCGCGTCTTTCTGACGAGAGCCCGCCCGAGGCTCTGGTCACACTTCACACTCTTTCTGGCAAAGCTGTGCTGCAGATCTATAGTGAAGGTGTTTGCGGAAGACAGTCCGCCCGATGTCGCGCACGGCACGGGTAGGCCGCTGTGTACAGGGGTAGTGAAGTCATGGGTGAAGTTGTAAATCTAAATATCGTCACGCGCGAGCGGCTTGATCCGCCCACGGTGATGTCAATTCCGCTGCTGCGCGAGCTGCGCCGGCACATTGACGAGTTGCCTACGGGCAGTGGTTTTGTGCATCTGCGAGATGCCGAGACCGGTACGGCCGTCAGCGTTTACGTGCAGAACAGTGAGCCGGTTCGCTGGGTCGCGAACGGACCCTGCACCGAGACTGAAGCATTTCAGCAGGCGTGCCGCTTCGAAGGCGAACTGCGCCGGCTGCTGCGCCTTTATCGCTGAAGCTGGGAAACAGCCAATTTATTAAAACGCCCGAGCGTGCTTTGCGTTCGGGCGTTTTTTTTCGTTCGGCCCATGCTCACGTCGAGCTTGCGGGAGGTTCTTTCACGGGGTCGGCCATCACCTGGGCCATCGCGAGCGCCGCGACAACCATGCACGCACCGGCGACTTTGGGGGCCGTGAGTGGCTCGCCGAGGAAGAGCCAGGCCAGAACGATAATGCCGACCGGTTCGATATTCATCATCAGGCTGACGAGAGCGG
>CALHMG010000273.1 GCA_938034705.1 uncultured Gammaproteobacteria bacterium | reverse complement strand
TTTGCCGGTGCCGGATGCGCCGAACTCATAGACGATTATTTCGGGGTTTTGGCTGGATCCAAATTTGTATCCGAGATCTGTGTTCTCCGTTACGCCTGTTGACAGAACAATCGGTGCCACATTGATCGGCGTGATCAACAGATTCTTGACACCCCAGCGTGTGCCGGTATCGGCGTGTACAAACTCAATGACATTCGTGTCGCCACTGCTGCCCGGATTAATCTGGATTTCCTGGGGCAGGAAGAACTGACTGGTTCGCTTGTTGTAGTCCTGGTTTTTACCCACGAGCACGTTGCCCACGGTTTCCCCGTTCAGTCGGACTTCGAGTTCAGTACCGTTGTCTATGTCATACGCATCGAACGTCAGGATCATGTCTTCGTCAGAATCCGTAAACGTGGCGCCAAGATAGTTGTAGTGCTTGTTGGTGCCATATTTGTAGCCGTATTCCGTGGTGTCGGTGACGCCTGCGGTCAAATTGATGTTGGCTCCATTTGCATACGGGTTGGCGCTCGATACGTTGCGCGGCACGATTCTGATGCTGTTCCAGTGCGCCGGCATATGCGGCTCGTCTTCGTCCCGCGGCGTGTGATGAAAGCTTGATTTCAGATAGATCACCGGGTCAGTGACGACTTCGCCGTTGATAAATCCGATGCTAGAGCCATCGGTATCGGTCTCAAGCAATGCTTCGGCACAATTTCCGTCACCGCCGAGGTTATTGTAGGAAACATATTCCTCGCATCCGGTGTAGTCGGTGATGAAGATATCACCGCGCGCAAACTCTTCCTGGTGCGGAACAATATCGTCCTGGTTGAATCCCACCGGCGCGTTGGCGTTTGCGCCAACATAGCTGTGTCCCATCGTCGCAGGTTCGATATACCACGCCATTTGATTGCCGTTCGAATTGGTGTGGCTTGGGTCACGCAGTCGCCACGAGCGCATCTTGTTCGCTGCGATGTAGGCGGATTGTTCCGTGGTCATGCGTTTGACAATCTTGTCGCGTCGAAGACCGGTTGAGTCTTCACGAAATTCGATCTGTTCGACGATGTCGTTGGTGCCGACCGTGTTCATGTCGGTGTAGCCATCGTCGACGCCGAGGTCAAAATCCAGACGCCAGTAGTAGTTGTGGGTATGCGAGATGCCGTAATAGCCGTCATCGTCAAGCTCATCGAGAAGCCAGGCCTGGTCCTGGATCGCGGCGTTACAGTCGGCCGGAGAACTGTCTGTCGGGCATGTCGCAACGCGTTCAAGCTTGCCGCTTGCTCCCATGATCAGCTCGATTGTTCCGTCACCGTAAAAGCGCCACAGCGGTATGTAGCTGTAGTGTCCGGTTTGGGACGCGCTGAATACATCGAGGTAGAAACCTTCAGCGGAGCCATACTTGTGGCTGTAGCCAAACTGCTCCTGGGAATAACGCTTACACACATAGTCGTCACCCTCGTCTCCGATCAGCGTGCCACCCGGACATTCTGCTGCGGTAAGCGTGCGCAGAAACGCGCCACCCAGTCCGAGACCCGGTCCCGATGCGTCGTGAAAACGAGCTTCGTTATTGTCGTAGGTGACGTGGATTTGGGAGATCCAGCCGTCCGCGATAACTTTTGTGCGCGGGCCGCCGGCGGGCGTGAAGTAAATATTGTAGTAATAAACGCCCTTGTTGGGGCCATAGCCCCAGCACATGTCCCACTTGCTGCCGCCCGGGAAGTCCTGAACGATTCCAAAAGGCGCATCACAGTTCGGGCCGTCAACCTGAGCGTGCGCTTGCTGAACGACGGGGCTTGGCGTGACAGTGGCAAACCCACAAACAAGGGCCAGAGCTCCAAGTCGTTTGACAACGCTTCCGGTACGGCTTTGATCGAGTAGATTGGTCAAATAATTTTTCATTTTTGTATTCACTTTCGCCGATTAGCTCGCGGAGGGATCGATCAGCTGCACGTAGCTTGCGTAGCTGGACTCGCTCAATGATTCGTTAGTCGGTGTTTCAAGCGGAGTTGCGTCGGTCACCGGGCTCAAAGCATCCCAATCCCGTGGATGCACGATAAACGTGTCCCATTCAAGAGAGCGGTAGGGCATGTCCTCGTCGCGTGGCCAGCGGTGACGGGAAATCTTGAACCACAAGACGATGTCGTCGTTGGCGATATTCTGGCCGTTCGCAAACCCGGTAGCGAGATTGCTGGCACAACCGTTGGTAGTCGGATTGTTCATCACGAAACGTTCGCAACTGTTGTTGCGGGTGATGTACAGGTCAAACTTGCTCCAAGGGTGAAGCTTCGACTTGTACCGAATACTTCCCTGTTGCGGCTCCAGATGGTACGAGATGTTGTGGCCTTCCGAGTTGGTCGTAACCGTGTCGAGGATTTGCCAGGATGATTTCCATTGTCGTTTGACTTTGCGACCGGTTTCCGTCGCGATGTCGGTTGTGTAGCGGGTCTGTGTCTCGCCATAGGTGCCCGACTGTACGACTTTGAATTCGCGAACCTGGTCGTTGGCCGCGCCATCGATGTTGAAGTCGAGACGCCAGAACGCGTTGGTCGTAAAAGATTTAGCGTTCTTGTTGAGCACGGGTTCGGTGTAGCTGGTGGCCGAACCCCCTATCTGTGGCAGGCGCCCGGTTGAGCCAAGGCTGGCCTCAAACGTGCCGTCTTCGTAGAATCTCCAGCGCACAATCCAGGTCTGCTTGCTGATGTCGGAGATGCTGAAGATCTCGTAGAGGCTGCCTTGAGCCTGGTTGTCGTACCAGCGAAACAGGTAGCCGCGATCGACTTCGCGGTGACACATCGCGTTGACGCCGTTTGCGGCCCCGATCTGGGCGCCAGTGCCGAAACATTCCGTCGACGTCATTGGGCGCATTTTGGCACCGAGGCCTTTTTCGGTGACGTGGTCCGTCGCGCTGCTGCCGTCGTCATAGACAACATACAGCTGCGCCAGAGATGCATCTCCCAGAACCTCGCGTCGACCGCTGCCCGAATCGAAATGCACATCGGTCAGGCTGAGGCCGGCAAGTGGGTCAATTGACCAGCACATGTCCCAGCTCGTACCTTGAGCTGAAGTCCAGTTCAGTGGTGATGTCCCGGTTGGGCAGGACTGCTGTGCAACGGCTGCCCCTGACATGAGGTAGAGGCCGATGCCGGC
>CALHMG010000272.1 GCA_938034705.1 uncultured Gammaproteobacteria bacterium | reverse complement strand
CACCTTGAGCCTATGGGCGGCGGGCGGCAATAGCAGGCGTGTTGCAGGCTCAAGACATTGGACTTTTGGCCGATGTTACGAGCGTCGACAAACCGATCCACATCGAACCTGATCTGGTCCTGATCTGTGTCGGTTCCGCTGGCTCTTATAGAAATCTCGATTGCTAAGGAGATCGAATAACAATGGGAACGAAGCTAACGATTCGCCGCACGATGCCGGTTGCTGCTATTACAGCTGTACTGGTTTTGAGTGGTTGTGTCTCACAACAGGCACAGATGGAAGCAGAAAAACGTGATATGGCTTTGCAGGAGCGCGAAGCTGAGATCAAGAAAGCTGAAATGGCGCTCAAGGCGCGCGAAGCAGATGTGGTCAAGCAGGAAAAGATGGCCGCGAGTGCGACGACCAAACAAGACTACTTTCCTCCGACGCCCAAGCCAGGACAGTGCTTTGCACGCGTTCTGATTCCGGCGACCTACGGGACTGCCAGCGAGAAAATGCTGGTTCGCGAAGCGAGCACCCGCATCGAAACCACGCCACCGCAGTATGAAGTCATCGACGAAAAAGTCCTGATTCGTGCAGCCTACGAGCGTACGGTTGTTATCCCGGCCGAGTACGGCACCAAGACCGAGAAGCTGCTGGTCAAGCCTGCAACAACTCGACTGGTACCCACACCGCCTGAGTACAAGACCGTAACCAAGCGTGTGATCGATACGCCTGAGCGTACCGAATGGAAGCGTGGTTCAGCCGTAGTAGACGGCGCCCTGGCGACTCGGATCGACAACGATACTGGCGACATCATGTGCCTGATCACGATCCCGGCGACTTATAAAGAGATTTCGACAACTGTCCTCGCGAAGCCTGCGGGAACAAAGACCATCGATATCCCAGCCGAGTACCGCACCGTCAGCAGCACCATGGAGACCAAGCCGGAGCAGATCAAGAAGATCAAAGTTCCTGCTGAGTACCGCACTATTCGCAAGCAGAAGCTGGTGAAGCCTGCAGGCAAGAAGACGATCAAGATTCCTGCCGAGTACAAGACGGTCACCAAGCGTGTGCTGAAAACTGAGGAGAAGATCACCTGGCGTGATGTTCTGTGTGACGTCAACCTCACATCCCAGACCATCACGACTATGCAGAGTGCGCTGGCGAAAGCCGGCATGTGGTCGGGCAACGCTGATGGACGCCTCAGCGCGGGCATGATGAGCGCGGTCAACAAGTTCGCGAAATCAAAAGGCCTGCCTTTCGGCGAGCACTACATCTCGATTGAGACGGCTGCTGCCCTCGGCGTGAAGTAAAAGTCCTGAAATCCTGGTTTCCCGGATACGTTATCCGGGACTGCCAGGACGAAAAGACGAACCGAATAAAACCCGGTGCCACGGCGCCGGGTTTTTTTTCGTCTGGAGGTCTGCGAATCCATGGATCGAACGCCCGCAGATCGGCAGCGTTACAATGACGCGATGAGCAGGGTTACCGAATTAGACGACACCGGCTGGCAGGACAGTCTATGGGCCGCCACGGCGACTGACGCGCCGGCGACACCGGCCCTTGAAGAACAGACCGAATGCGATGTCGTGGTTGTCGGCGCGGGATATACGGGTCTGTCTGCGGCTCTGCATCTGGCCGAGGCCGGTAAGTCGGTGCTTGTCCTCGACAGCTTTGGGCCGGGATGGGGATGCTCCGGGCGCAACGGCGGACAGGTCAATCCCGCGTGGAAGGTGCTGCCCGACGTGCTTGAAAAGCGAATGGGCCAGGAATCCGCCGCACGGGCGATGCGCATGGCCGGGGACGCCTGTGACCTCGTGTTCGACCTTGTGGAGCGATTTGCGATCGATTGTGAAGCGATCCGGCCCGGCTACGTGCAGGGTGGCTACGGCCAGCACGGAAAAGACTTTATTGCGCAGTGGGTGCTGCAGTGGCAACGCCGCGGGGTTGAGGTTTCAATGCTGGATCACGACGAGATTTCGACAATGCTCGGAACCTCTGTCTACAGTTTTGGGATGTACGACGCGCGCGGCGGCAGCGTCCAGCCGTTGTCGTATGTTCGAGGACTGGCGCGAGCCGCGCTTGCAGCTGGAGCACGCGTTCACGGTCTGTCTCCGGTCATCGACGCACGCCGTACCGATGGCAGCTGGGTGGCGTTAACAGCATCGGGCGCGTCGGTCCGGGCCAGACATCTGCTCTGGTGCACCAACGGCTACACGGACGGTGTCATACCCGGATTGAGGGAGTCGGTTGTGCCTGTCACGAGTTTCATCGCTGCGTCTTCTCCGTTATCGGCGGCCGCCCGCAGCACGGTGTTGCCCGGGGGGCATGCGGTGTCAGAGACCGCACGAATTCAGGTCTACTATCGACTCGACGGCCGTGGCCGGATGGTGTTCGGTGGCCGGGGCGACGCACTCAATACCCGGCTCAACGGTTCCACTACCCACCTGGAGCGCCAGGCGCTAGCCATGTTTCCCGAGCTTGAAGGGGTGCGCTGGGAGTACAGGTGGGGTGGCCACCCTGCCATGACCACCGACAGTCTGCCCCGGTTGATGCGAATTGGTGACAACGCCTTCAGCGCGCTCGGCTATAACGGCCGAGGCGTCGCGATGGGAACGATGATGGGGCGCGAGCTGAGTCATGCCGTGTTGAGCGGCGAGACCGCGCTACCGGTCACCGGACTTCGAAAGACGCCTTTGCACGGGCTGCGCCAGCTGGGTATCGCGTGGCACATTTTCAGTGGGCGACTGCTTGACGCTCTGGACGGCAGGAAAGCGTGACAGGGCGGTGACGTTCGCGGTGTCGTTAAAGACAGATTCGGATCGTGTCGTAGTCGCTTGAGGGGTCGCGATCCAGGCTTGAGATCAGCGACTGATCGTATCGAAAGAGCGCCTGGTCGAGTGGTTTGTACAGTTGCGACGTTGTCGCCAGAAACGTTGTCAGCTCGTCTCCCTCGACAAGAACACGGTGCTTGTAGAATACGGTCACCGCTCCTTCTCCGTCGATCGACCAGCCTGGATTGTTCTGAAAGTGCGTCATCATCTGATCGTCAAAAATTCCCTCAGCCATCTTTTCATCGCGGCAGGTCAGAAGGTATTCACTGGAGACCTGCATGGTTTGATCAAGCCCGCGCTGCTCTGGCGCGAAATCGTGAGCAGGGTGCAGCCTGAAAGCTGGCACGCTGCGAGCGAATCGCTCGAAAACGACGGCGGTCTGCCAGAATCGATCGGCCCCACGTTCGAACTGATAGCCGAAGTCGAGCATATGAACAGCGACGTGATCATGGGTCCGGCGGAGGTGGTGCTTCTGTCGTCGACGACGCTTGTTGAACAGACCCAGAGACTTCCAGCTATCCGGTAGCTGCGGATTCGCGGTGAACTGACATGCGTTGTCCTCGGCGAACTGCTCGAGCATTGCACCGCGAGCGGGCTTCAGCAGGGTCTGTAGGTTGGAGATGACGCTCATGCCGGTTGACTGCAACAGTTGTTGATAATTCAACTCTAGTCGCAAAAAAAACTGACTCCCGAATCAACTTATTGGGAGTTTTTCAGTCTTTGAACCAGACGAACAGCAGCACGACGATGAGCACCAGAAACGGAAACGCGTAGACCAGTGAATAAAGCTTGCGACCGAGTACTTTGTCTCGGGCAACCTGGTCATCGGGGATCGGTTTGCGCTTTCGCGGGTAACCCTTGGTACGTGGGTTTTTGACAGTCGTCGAATCCTTGGGACGACGAGGAGGGTTGTTGTTACCGGGGTCACTCACCGGTGGACCGCCCGCATCGATCACACAATGTGGGTGTTCTCGATCATGTTCATTCGATGGCGAATAGACGCATGCCACCGTCTCAGACCAAACCATCTGGAAAATTTTTCGCTCAGGACGAGTCCGATCGAGTAACGCTGGATGGTTGCCCAGTTACGGCCGATTCGATCGTGAAGATCCAGCCCGATCTCGTTGAGCAGGCCTGGCCTTTTCAATGGACCTGCCGTGACCGGTTCATA
>CALHMG010000271.1 GCA_938034705.1 uncultured Gammaproteobacteria bacterium | reverse complement strand
TCTGGAGGCAATCGCCGAAGCCGGTCCCGACGCAATTGTTGTGCCAAAAGTCTCAACGCCGGATGATCTGATCGACATCTACACGCGGGTATCGCGGATCAATCCCAAGGTGCACGTCTGGCCCATGCTGGAAACGCCCCTCGCGGTGATGAATGCAACGGGGCTTAGCGAAGCGGCCCGGGACAGTGGTGGTCAGGTTGACTGTTTTTTGGTGGGAACCAATGATCTTGCGAAAGAAACCGGTGCGTCTGCGGCGGACAATCGCGCCGCGATGGTGTCCTGGTTTGCAACGTTTATTGCGCTGGCTAAAGCAGCAGACGCCAACATTCTCGACGGCCCGTACAACGACTTCAGGGATGCTGAGGGTCTGAAAGCAGAATGTGCTCAGGGCAGTGCCCTCGGCATGGACGGCAAAACCATCATTCATCCGGCCCAGATCGAGACGGTGACAACGGCCTTCGCGCCCTCGGAAGAAGAGCTTGCATGGGCTCGCGCTGTTGTGGAGGCATTCGATCAGCCGGACAACGCCAAGCTTGGCGTTATTTCCCTGGAAGGCGAAATGGTTGAACGGCTTCACCTTGAGATGGCGAAGCGAACGCTCGCGCGCGTCGGCTGAACCGTCTGCCGCGAACTGACGTTGCCTTTTGAAGGTTGGGCTAGTCGTTTGAGTTTACGTTCTGGCCAAACAGAATTTTGCGTTCTTCGTCAGAAGGTGGCTTGCTGCGGCGCATATCCTTGCCGAGATCCACTCCACGAATGACGGCCGGCCGGGCTTTGACCGCCGCGCGCCAGCGCTGAACGTTCGGGTATTCGTCAAGGGACTGTCCCAGCGGCTTCGCGATCAGAACCCATGGCCAGTTGATCATGTCGGCGATGGTGTAGCTGTCGCCAACCAGCCAGTCGCGTCCCTCAAGGCGTCGTTCAAGCACCCCCAGGCATCGATTGGCTTCTGCGAGATAACGCTCGTGGGAGTAGGTTTGGCCATCAGGCGCGTAGTTGACGAAATGACTGAGCTGTCCGGTCATCGGCCCCTGGTTCCCGGTTTGCCAAAACAGCCACTCCAGCGTTTCTTTTATACCGAGCGCGCTCGTATCGATGAAGCGCCCGGTTTTTTGCGCAAGGTAATACATGATTGCGCCGGACTCGAAAACGCTGACCGGCTCGCCGTCGACATCGTGATCTACGATGGCGGGCATCCGGTTGTTGGGGCTTATTTCAAGAAACTCCGGTTTAAACTGATCGCCTGCGCCGATGTTGACCGGCTTAAGGTCGTAGTCGAGACCGAGTTCTTCGAGAAGGATCGATACCTTCCAGCCGTTGGGTGTAGGCCAATAATAAAAATCAAGCATCGTGTTCATCCGTGCGGGCGGCGCCACTGGCGCAAAGTGATTGGATTTCAGCGTCGCTGAAACCGGATTCCTGCAGCACCTCTATCGTATGCTGTCCGTGTCGCGGCGCACCGAAGCGAATCTCGGTCGGCGTCCGTGAGAAACGACCGGGCTGCTGCGTCTGCCGCAACGGACCGGCGTCCGGATGCTCCATTTCAATGATCGTTTCATTGGTTTTGATCTGAGGGTGGCGGATCATGTCCTTGCGGGTTAACACGGGCGCGCACGGCACATCGTGTGAGGCAAGCTGTTCGAGCCAGTATTCTGACGTGTTGGTCATGAGAATTTCCTGAATCAGATTCAGGCGGTCATCCTTGTTCTCTTCGCGCAACTCGGCAGTTTTAAACCGTGGATCATCAAGTATGTCCTCACGCCCGGTCGCGACGGCGAACGCTTTCCACTGCTTGTCGAGCATTACGGCGACGCTGATGTATCGGTCACTCGTTTCATAAATAAGATCGATGTACGACTGGGCACGTTCGACTTCCATCTCATCACCGATGAACGTGTGGCCGCCCATGTCAGAGCTCCACATGAACGACACAACGGTGTCGAGCATGGTGATATTGACGCGTTGACCTTTGCCGGTTCGAAGTCGCGAGAAGAGCGCTGCCGTAATTGCCTGGGACGCCTGAATCGCGGTCAGCTTGTCGGGAACGATTGTCCTCACCAGTCGCGGGCGATCCTCGTCGCTGCCGCCCTGGATTGTGGTCAGTCCCGACACCGCCTGAATCAGCGGGTCATAGGTCGGCTTTTGTGCATAGGGGCCGGCGAAACCGAAACCCGTGATCGCCGCATATACGATCTCGGGCTGCACCTCCCGGATGGCATCTTCGCCGACGCCGATACGGTCCGCCACGCCGGGGCGGAAGTTCTGGACAAAAACATCGGCCGTTTTGCAAAGACGCTTGAGCGTCTCGAGTCCGGCAGGCTGCTTCAGGTCCAGCGTGACCGAGCGCTTGTTTCGGTTGTTGTTGAGGAACGATGCCGAGAAGCCGCCTCGTCTTGTAGCGACGTGTCGGGCGTAGTCGCCGTACGGCGTCTCGATCTTGATCACGTCCGCGCCCTGGTCGGCGAGTGTCATGGTGGAAAGAGGACCCGAGATGACAGCCGTCAGATCAATAATTTTTACGCCTTCAAGTGGCCCGCTCATGTTCTGACGATCTCGATGTTCACTGAAGCACCAATACTCCGTTGTTGAGGCTCATGCGGTCAATGCCGTGATAATCTCGAGTGCACAAAACGGACAGTCAGAAACGAAAATGAAATCAGTCGTGATACACGCACCCGGCGATCTACAGGTTAATGATGTGGACGTCGAATCACTTGGCCCGGATCAGGTACGCATCGGCGTCGCAATGGGCGGTATCTGTGGCAGCGATCTGCATTACTACCACCAGGGTGGCTTCGGGGCGATCCGAATTCAGGAGCCGATGATCCTCGGGCACGAAGTTGCCGGGGTGATTGAGGCTGTCGGCGACGCTGTTGCCAACGTCAAGCCAGGTGATCGTGTCAGCGTTAATCCGAGCAGGCCATGCAGAAGCTGCAGCTACTGTCTGGACGGTCTCCCCAATCACTGTCTCGATATGCTGTTTTACGGCAGCGCGATGCGTACCCCGCACGTACAGGGTGCGTTCAGGGAAACGCTGGTTGCCGAAAGTTCCCAGTGTCACGTCATCGCGGATGACCTGCCCATGAGTATCGCCGCATGCGCCGAACCGTTTTCAGTTGCGCTGCATTCGATCAAGCGGGCAGGGGAGCTGACCGGAAAAAAGGTTCTGGTGACCGGCTGCGGGCCGATCGGAGCAATGGTTGTGGTTGCCGCCAAGCTGCACGGCGCGCTTGAGGTGACCGCGACCGACGTGCTGGACGAACCGCTGCAACGGGTTGCCCAGGTCGGGGCGGACCGTACGATAAACGTTGCGTCGGATGGAGAGGCTCTGACGCGCGATATCGGGCCCGGGCGCGATTTCCCGAAAGGATACTTTGACGTGATGATTGAAGCGTCAGGTAACGAGGCGGCTATTCGTACCGGCCTTGAGGTTCTCAAGCCGCGCGGCGTGCTCGTGCAGCTGGGACTTGGAGGCGAAGTTTCGATTCCCCAGAATATGATTGTCGCAAAGGAGATCGAAGTGCGCGGATCATTTCGTTTTCACGACGAGTTCGGGTGGGCGACCGATTTGCTGTCGTCCGGACGCGTGGACGTTTCGCCACTGGTAACCGACGTCTTTGACGTCGATGATGCCAAGGCCGCATTCGACAAGGCGAGCGATCGCTCAAGTGGCGCAATGAAAGTGCTGCTTGCATTTGACAGGTCAGTGACATGATTGACGCAGCGCAAGTGGTGTCGGTTGCGCCGGTAATCCCGGTGCTGACGATCGACAAGCCCGCCGACATTCTGCCCATTGCGGCGGCACTCACGTCTGGCGGTATCAATATCGTCGAGATCACCCTGCGTACCCCGGCCGCGATTGACGCGATCAGGCTGTTGAGCGAGTCGGACCACGACATCCTGATCGGAGCGGGGACGGTGATGTCGGCGAAAGATCTGCACGCATGCGTAAACGCCGGTGCATCGTTTCTGGTAAGTCCGGGCGTCACGGCATCGCTCGTCGATGCGGCGGATGACACCGAGG
>CALHMG010000270.1 GCA_938034705.1 uncultured Gammaproteobacteria bacterium | reverse complement strand
ACCAGGACGGCGCGATCAACGATTCCCAGCTGAACAAGTTCAGCGATCTCACGGTTCAGATCTGCGAGGCGGCGGGCGGTCGATTCCAGTTCTCGACGTCGTTTGAGCAGGCGACCGAACGCGCCAAGCAGCTTGACGAGTTCTGCAAGCGTTACGACGTGCTGGCGGTTCTGAACATTGTTGCAAAGACCGAAGGGCTCTTCACCGGCGAGGCGATAGACCAGTTTGCCCGTGATCACGACATGCATCTGGGCAAGATGAAGATCTATCACCGTGACAACGAAGGCGCGGTCGGCGGGCAGCATCTGTTCTCCTTGGCCAATCTCTATCGCCCCGGCACGTTTGACAGCGAAGACATGCGCCGCTTCAGCACGTCGGGTCTGACGATCTTCATGAATGTTCCAACCACGACCGATCCCGGCAGGGTTTTTCGCGAGATGGCGCGGGTGGGTCGCTCCCTGCGTGATCGATTTGATGCCGACCTGGTTGATCAGAACAAGCAGACGCTGACGGATCAGGGTATTCAGAACATCCAGGCTGAAGTTGATCGCCTGGCCGCCCAGATGCGCAAAGAAGGCATTCCAGCAGGTAGCGAAAGCGCCGTTCGTTTGTTTTAGGCCGCGGCGGTGGCAGCATCCAAAAAGATCAAGACCGAGATCGCAAAACTGCGCGCGTCTCTGGACGACCACTCCTATCGCTACCACGTTCTCGATGACCCTCAGATAACCGACGCCGCGTATGACCGGCTCATGCGCGAACTTGAGGCGCTTGAGGCCGACCATCCGGATCTGGTTACCCCGCAATCGCCGACCCAGCGCGTTGGCGCCAAACCCGATGGCCCGTTTGACGAAGTCCGACACGAAGTGCCGATGCTGTCTCTGTCGAATGCTTTTGACGAGGAGGGCGTTGCCGATTTTGATCGACGCGTGCGCGAGACTCTTGAGATTGAAAACGTACAGTACGCGGTGGAGCCGAAACTGGACGGGCTGGCGCTGTCGTTGCTGTACGTCGATGGTGTGCTCGAGCGTGGCGCCACGCGTGGTGATGGCGTAACCGGCGAAGACGTTACGCTGAACGCAAGGACGATTCGTTCGGTGCCGCTGCAGCTTCGAGGCAAGGATTTCCCGTCAGTGCTCGAAGTGCGCGGAGAAGTTTTTATCTCCCGCGCGGGATTCGCAGCCCTGAACGAGGGTCAGCGCAAGCTCGACGAGAAGCTCTACGTTAATCCGCGTAACGCCGCCGCTGGCAGCCTGCGTCAGATCGACCCCGCTGAAACGGCGAAGCGACCGCTTGAGATTTTCTGCTACGCGACGGGCCGGGTCGAGGGCGGCAAACTGCCCGATTCTCATGCGGCAACGCTCAAGGCTTTTCAGAAATGGGGCCTTCGCGTGTGTCCCGAGAGCACGACCGCAAAAGGCGTCAAAGGGCTGATGAAGGCCTATGCGAGTCTCGGTGACCGCCGCGACGATCTGCCTTATGAAATCGACGGTATCGTCTACAAGGTAGATTCGCGCAGACGCCAGGAGAATCTCGGCACTATCTCGCGCGCGCCGCGCTGGGCGCTGGCTCACAAGTTCCCGGCGCAGGAAGAAAGCACTCGCATTGAATCCATCGAGGTTCAGGTGGGGCGCACCGGCGCGATCACGCCGGTTGCAAGACTCGACCCTGTGTTCGTCGGCGGCGTTACCGTTTCCAACGCGACACTGCACAATCGTGACGAGATCGAACGCCTTGATGTCAGAGTTGGGGACACGGTCGTGATCCGTCGAGCCGGCGACGTTATTCCCGAAGTCGTGTCGGTGGTGAAGGCCGATCGCAAAAAAGGCGCGCGCAAATTCAAGTTCCCGGCAAAGTGCCCGGTGTGCAAGTCCCCGGTCGAGTTCCCGGTTAACGAAAAAGACGAGGCCAGCGTTGTCGGCTATTGCACCGGCGGGGTTACCTGTGAGGCCCAGCGCAAAGAGGGAATCAAACACTTTGCGTCGCGCCGAGCGATGGATATCGAGGGGCTGGGTGACAAGATCGTCGAGCAGCTCGTAGATGGTGAACACATCAAGACCGCGGCCGATCTCTACATTCTGGATCTGGAGACGCTGTCGGGGCTTGACCGCATGGCGGAGAAGTCCGCGCGCAATGTTCTGAAGGCGATCGACAAGAGTCGTGATACCACCTTTGGGCGATTCCTCTTTTCCCTGGGCATTCGCAACGTCGGTGAAACCACCGCCGAGACCATTGCGTCTCAGCTCGGTACCGTCGAGGCCTTCAAGGCGGTAACCGCCGAGGTGCTCGAGGCGATGCCCGACGTCGGGCCCGTGGTGGCGGCCAGCGTTCTGAGTTTCGTTGGCTCAAAGCCGAACGTGAAGATGATTGACGA
Source organism: uncultured Gammaproteobacteria bacterium (assembly GCA_938034705.1). GTDB lineage: Bacteria > Pseudomonadota > Gammaproteobacteria > Arenicellales > CALHMG01 > CALHMG01. Next base: position 3,251 of record CALHMG010000270.1, on the reverse strand, counting down.
GCTGGTGAAGCGTGGCGTCACCTGGCCGGACGTTGGGATGCTGGACGCAGACGTCGAAAAAACGCTCGACGGAAAAACGTTTGTCCTGACCGGAACGCTCACCGGAATGAGCCGCGACGATGCCAAAAAGGCCCTGGTAGCCCGGGGAGCCAAAGTCACGGGCAGCGTTTCGAAGAAGACGGATTTTGTGGTGGTTGGCGCGGACCCGGGCTCCAAAGCCACCAAAGCCGAGGATCTCGGCGTTGCAATTCTTGATCAGGCAGCGCTCGAGGCCCTGATCGAATCCTGAAGTTCTCTGGCGGGTGCCGGCGGCCCCTTGCGGTCCCGGGCCCTGAAACCGTTGTCGGCATCGTTTCAACCGGGCGCGGCGGTCCGCTGTTTGCGACCGTCGGCGCGACCTGAAACGCCGGTTGCGTTACAATACGCGCCCTCGCTCGCGGCCTGCGGCCCGCGACACGAACGTTCACTTTTACAGAGAGCATGACCGAATCATGACAACAAATAGCGTTGGGAACAGCTTTAGTGCCAGGGCCAATATGGAGGTCGACGGCAACAAGTATGAAATCTACTACCTGAAAGCGCTTGAGGATAAGTACAACCTCGACCGTCTGCCTTACTCCCTCAAGATCCTGCTGGAAAATCTTCTGCGGTTCGAAGACGGCGAGAACATCACTCGTTCGGATATCGAAGCGCTGTGCAACTGGGATCCGAAGGCCACGCCTTCGACCGAAATTACGTTCACACCAAGTCGCGTGCTGATGCAGGACTTTACCGGTGTGCCAGCCGTTGTTGACCTGGCCGCGATGCGTGATGCCATGGGCAAGCTCGGTGGCGACCCGAATCTCATCAATCCGCTCGCACCTGCCGACCTTGTGATCGACCACTCGCTTAACGTCGATCACTTTGGTGTGCCAGATGCGCTCGACCTGAACTCGGCTCTCGAGTTCAAGCGCAACAAGGAGCGCTACACGTTCCTGCGCTGGGGTCAGAACGCATTTTCGAATTTCACCGTTGTGCCGCCCGCGACCGGCATCATCCACCAGGTCAACCTTGAGTATCTTGCCAAGGTCGTTTTTGGTCGCAAGAATAACGGCGTGCTTCAGGCTTATCCTGACACCGTCGTCGGTACCGACTCTCACACCACCATGATCAACGGTCTTGGTGTACTTGGCTGGGGCGTCGGCGGTATCGAAGCCGAGGCGGCCATGCTTGGTCAGCCAATCGTCATGCTCATCCCGCAGGTTGTGGGCTTCAAGCTCAAGGGCAAGCTTGCCAACGGCGTGACCGCAACCGACCTGGTTCTGCGCGTTGTTGAAATGCTTCGCGAACTGGGTGTTGTCGGCAAATTTGTTGAGTTCTTTGGTGACGGCCTTGATCACCTTTCGCTGGCGGATCAGGCAACCATCGCCAATATGGCGCCGGAGTACGGCGCCACCTGCGGAATCTTCCCGATCGACAATTCCACTATCGAATACATGCGTCTGTCCGGCCGTGATAATGAGCAGGTGACGCTGGCCGAGTCTTACGCACGCGTGCAGGGCATGTACCGCGAGGCGGGTGCACCGGACGCGGAATACAGCGACGTGCTCGAACTCGACATGAGCACCGTCGTGCCGAACATCTCGGGCCCGAAGCGACCCCAGGATCGCATTGCGCTGTCAGCGGCAAAGAAGACCGTTGCGAAGCACATTGTCGATATGCGCGGCAGCAGCAAAGGCGGCAGCGCAAAAACCCGCATCGACGGTCAGGAAGTGAATCTGGACGACGGCAGCATTGTCATCGCGGCAATCACGAGCTGTACCAACACCTCCAACCCCGGCGTGGTTATGGCCGCCGGTCTGGTCGCCAAAAAGGCGCTGGACCTCGGTCTCGACAGTCAGCCCTGGGTAAAGACTTCACTGGCGCCAGGTTCACAGGTGGTCACGGGCTATCTGGAAAAAGCCGGACTCATGGAGCCGCTGAGCAAACTTGGTTTTGATGTTGTGGGTTACGGCTGCACAACCTGCATCGGTAACTCGGGGCCTCTCGACGAGGCGGTGTCTTCAGCCGTCGCCGAGGGTGACCTGATTGCCTGTTCGATTCTTTCGGGCAACCGTAACTTTGAGGGACGCGTACACCAGGAAGTCAAAATGAACTTCCTCGCATCGCCCCCGCTGGTAGTGGCCTATGCGCTCGCGGGCACGATGAACATCGACTTCGCGAAAGAGCCGGTTGGCATCAGCAAAGACGGCAAGAAGGTCTTCCTGAAGGACATCTGGCCGAGCGCACAGGAAGTCAACCAGGCTATCGACGGCGCAATTGATCGCGAACTGTATGTCTCCAAGTACAAGGACGTGTTCAAGGGTGACAAGCGATGGGCCGAGATCAAGACGCCCAAGGGCGAGCTCTATGCCTGGACCGATGACTCAACCTACATTCGAAAGGCGCCGTACTTTGACGGCATGACGTCCGAGCTTCCGGGGATTCCGGAGATCAAGGGCGCGCACGTTCTGGCCAAACTCGGAGACAGCGTGACGACAGACCACATCTCACCGGCGGGCGCCATTGCGGCAGACTCACCGGCTGCGAAGTATCTGGAGTCTCAGGGCGTTTCCAAGGTTGACTACAACGTCTACGGTGCACGTCGCGGTAACCACGAAGTGATGATGCGCGGTACCTTCGCGAACATTCGTATCCGCAACGAGATGACACCGGGTGTTGAAGGTGGTGTTACCAAGCACGTACCGAGCGGTAAGCAGATGACGATTTTTGATGCCGCGATGGAGTACAAGAAAGCCGGCATTCCGACGATCATCATCGGTGGCAAGGAATACGGAACCGGTTCTTCACGAGACTGGGCGGCCAAAGGTCCTGCGCTGCAGGGTGTGAAAGCGGTGATCGTTGAGACGTTTGAACGTATCCACCGTTCCAACCTGATTGGCATGGGCATTCTTCCGCTTCAGTTCGTTAAAGGTGAAGACCGCAACAAGCACAAGCTGACCGGCGACGAGACGTTTGAAATCAAAGACGTCAAAGTCGGTGCCAAGCAGTGCACTATTGTCGTCACCGATGGCGGCAAGAATCGTGAGTTCAAAGCGGACATCCGTATCGATACGCCAAAAGAGTGGGACTACTACATCAACGGCGGCATCCTGCACTACGTTCTGCGTGATCTTGCATCGGACGGACGCAAGGCCAAGTCTGCCTGAAGCCTGTTCACCTGAACGAAAAAGCCGCGCAACGTTGCGCGGCTTTTTCGTTCAGGTGAACAG
>CALHMG010000269.1 GCA_938034705.1 uncultured Gammaproteobacteria bacterium | reverse complement strand
TCCGATTCCAGCAGCTGGCGATGACTGCGGTGAGCCCACCTATGTGAGCAACATCGATCAGGCGCTGTTTCTGTACCAGACCAACTGCGGATCAAACACCTGGAATGTCCGAGTCACGGCCGGCGGAGAAAACCATGTCTATGTCGGCAACCTCACCGTAGCAAGCGGCACGATCACGAATGTCACGGGCGTCAGTCTGGAATCCAACGATTCAGTGACCTCCAGCGCCAGCGCCGTGAACTTCAGTCTCGCGGTCGCCGGAGCCGGGATCGACGGATTTTCGTTCACGCTGTCCGGTGACGCATGCCTGCAGCTCACATCTGGTCCCAACGCCGCACCGATAATTCTCGGTAGCGGTCGAGGCCGGGTTGACTACGGCGGCGTCAATCCGAACACGCTCGCGTTGTGCGGGGGTGGACCGGTTGCAGAACTCTCGGTCGCCGACATCACCGTCAACGAGGGAGACGGTACGGCATCGATCCCTGTCACATTAAGTGCCGCTGCATCTCAGGCGGTTACCGTTACCGCGTTCACCCGAGCCGGGACCGCCAGCGGCGGCTCGGACTTCTTCGGCACAACCCAGCCTCTGACTTTCGCCGTGGGCGAAACCGGCAAAACCGTTCAGGTACAAATCGTCGACGACAGCGCACCTGAATCCGCTGAAACCTTTGAGGTTCGACTGACGGCCGCGTCCGGAGCGTCCATTGCCGACAACAGTGCCGACGTCACGATTGTCGATAACGACACCGGCGCCGTGACCGTAAGCGTAGAGCCTTTGAGTGTCGACGAAGATGCAGGTACAGCGAGCGTTCGTGTTTCGTTGTCCGCCGCAGCGGCTGTACCGGTTATCGCAGGGGTTGTTACCACTACCGGTGGCTCAGCAACGCCAGGACAGGACTACTACGGAAGGTTCAGCAACGTGACCATTGCGCCCGGCGCTACCGAAGGGTTTTTCGACGTGACGCTGCTGAATGATTCCGCCGCCGAGGCGGATGAAACGATCGCGGTTCGCATCACGTCAGCGACCGGCGCGTCAATAGACGTCCGCAACACCACCATTACGATCGTCGACGACGACTAGATCGACGATCGCACTGGCGCTTAACGCATTTTGTTCGACGTGGTCTGCATCAGACGAATCTGATCAGACCACGTAGTGCCTGAAGAATGCGGTCGCCTTGCCCCAGGCGTCCTCAGACTGGGTTTGTCTGAATTTCTCGTCGTTCGTGAAGTCCTGAAATCCGTGACCCGCGCCGTCATACCGGTGAAACGAGTTGTCGACACCGGCCTTTCTCAACGCCGCCTGATAGTCGTTGACATCAGCGGGACTTGGATTCTGATCGTCGTTACCAAAAATCCCGATCACAGGGCACTTGATGTTTTCAGCCAGCGTCACTGGCGCCGGTGACTGACACACAAATTGCGCCTTTACACGCCCGCCGTAAAACACACCACAGGCCTTCAAATGCGGCAAGTGGCAGGCAGCCAGCCACGCCATGCGACCGCCCCAGCAGTGTCCGACGATGCCGACACGCTTGTCATCGATAGTGCTCTGCTTCTGCATCCAGGCCCAGGTCGCCTTCAGATCCGCAACCGTCCAGTCATCGCGAAATTCCTCGCGCTTTTTGTCCATAGGCTCTTCGCTCGGCCACCAGTGGAACATGAATGGCATGACCACGGTGAATCCGCTGTTGGCGTACCGCTTCCCCGTTTCAATCTGAAACGGATCTTTTTCAAGGCCTGCGTGCGCAACCGGCAGGTGCTGCATGACAATCATGGTCGGATGCGGCCCTTTGCCTTCCGGGCGAAACACCAGAACAGGCATTGCGCTGGTACGCCCGCCAACACTGACATCGATAGAATGAGTCTCGTAGTCCACGCTGATCCCCTTTTTTAAGTGCGAACCCATTATCCACGGCTGTGATTCAAATTCGATCATTCTCGTGATCGGGTTAGACTGCATTCCGCAATCCAACACATGCACCACCCGATTCAGGCACAAAAGCCATGTCCCACCAAGCCATCATCAAGGCCGAGCGTTTCGCGCAGAGCCTGAACATGTCGATTCCGGTTTTTATGGCGCCAATGGCCGGAGCCTGCCCACCGGCCCTGGCCATTGGTGTTGCCAGATCTGGCGGAATGGGCGCCTGCGGCACACTGCTGATGTCGCCGGATGCAATCCACCAATGGGTCGCCGAGTATCGCGCCGGCACATCGGGCCCGCTGCAATTGAACAACTGGATACCCGACGCCGCGCCAGTGCGTGACCGAGACAATGAACGGCGCGTGGGCCACTTTCTTGAAACCTTCGGCCCCGAGATTCCGGCCGAAGCCGCAGACCGTACCGGTCCCGACTTCGAACCGCAGTGCGACGCCATGCTTGCGGCTGCGCCAGATGTAATTTCGTCGATCATGGGACTGTATCCGCCAGACTATGTGACGCGGATAAAAACGTCTGGCATTACGTGGTTTGCGACCGCAACCACCGTCGGCGAGGCGCTCGCTGCCGAAGCAGCCGGGGCCGACGTGATCGTCGCCCAGGGCATGGAAGCTGGCGGGCACCGCGGTGCGTTTAACCCCGAGGATGCCGAAACATCGCTGGTCGGGCTCTTTTCTCTGGTTCCCGCGATTGTCGATGCAGTAAACGTTCCCGTCATCGCAACGGGTGGTATCGCGGATGCCCGCGGCGTCGCGGCAGCGTTGATGCTCGGCGCCAGCGGCGTTCAGATCGGCACCGGACTGCTGCGAACACCGGACGCCAACATCACGCCTGCCTGGGCTGACGCAATTGCCAACGCGCGCCCCGAAGACACCGTGCCGACGCGTGCATTTTCAGGCCGACTGGGGCGCAGCATCCGATCACGCTATGTGACGGCGGCCAACTCAAGCGACACGCCGGAGCCCGCCCCCTACCCGATACAACGAAGCCTGACTCAGGCGATGCGCGACGAAGCGACCAAAGCCAACGACATCGATCGAATCCAGGCATGGTCTGGCCAATCCGCTGGACTCGCTCGCAACGCCAGCGCGGAGCAGATCACCCGGGAGGTCTGGCAAGGCGCCCGCGGTCTGTTAGACACCGCTTGAGATTGCGACGCCGAGGATCGAACGCGGCCGAACTTTGCACACGGCGTCAGTCTCCGGAATGGACCTCACCAGATTCAGGCAAACCCGGACGCTCTCGACTTGTCCTGCTGCGTACGGCAAGAGCTGCCAGCCGCGAGGGAACAGGTATAGTTGAGCGCTTCTGATCTCTGAACCGGGCACCAAACATGGCCGCTTTGAACACCGCACCTCGACAGCTCATAGAAGGCAAGCCCGCTCTGATCGTCGTCGATATTCAGGAAGACAGTTTTCATCACGTCGAAGGTGAACCCCAGGCAATCTATACCGTGGCCGACTATGCGCAGCGCATGCTTCGTGGACGCGAGGTGATCGACAAGGCACACGCCTGCGACATTCCCGTAATTTTTATTCAGGAAGTTCACCGTCCTGATCTGATTGACTTTGGTCGCGAACTCGATGGCAGCGAAGGCGTTCACTGCATAGAAACACATCCGCATACTGAAATCGCCAAAGAGCAAATGGGTTTTCTGCCGACCGACTATGTCGTCAAAAAACGCAGATATTCGGCCTTCTTTGGTACCGACTTTGAAATCCTTCTCAAAGGCCTCGAGGCCGAGACACTCCTGCTGTGTGGAGGCCTGACCGATGTTTGCATCCACTACACGTTCGTCGACGGCCACCAGTCTGATTACTTTTGTCGGGTGATCGAAGAGTGCTCTGGCGGTTCCAGCGAGGACGCTCACGAGTCGGCGCTCAGAGCGATGGAGTACCTTCAGAAAGGCGCGCGTCGCGGCATCGACGAAGTTCTGTCCGCCATGGACGCGTATGCTGCTCGCCCGTTAAAAGACAGGGCCTGACCCCACAAGCCTCACGAGTGATGCGAGAATCTCGAACTCGTTAAAGGATAACCCCAACCAACCGGTCGCAACCCGTCACAGGAACAACAGATGCAACTCCCTCCCAGCGTAACCCAGGTAATGCAACAGCTTGAGCAGCCCGGCAACGTGACTATCACGATGCCGGAGGACTTCAATTTTGGATTCGACGTCATCGACGTTATCGCGAAGACGGGAGACAAGGTTGCGTATATCGAAGTCAGTGGCGATGGCGCGGATGTGACCGAGCACAGGTTTTCTGATCTCAGCGAACGTTCGAATCAGGCCGCAAACGCACTTCGTGCCACAGGACTTGAACGTGGAGATTTCGCGGTCGTTGTGCTGCCTCGCATCCCCGCGTGGTACGAGGTCGTTGTGGGCTGCGCCAAAGCTGGCGTGATTTCAATGCCGGGCACTAACCTGCTGACGGCCAAAGATCTGAAATACCGGATCAACAAACCTGGCGCCAAAGCCGCCATTGTCACACCGGAGCACGTCAGCAAGATCGATGAAATCAAAAACGAGTGCCCGACGCTGAAATACCTGATCGTCGTTGGCGACGCCGAAGGCGACTGGTTGAGCTATGAAACGCTGCTTGGCGATGCGGACACCCAGGCCAGTCGAGCGACACTTGGCGAGAACGCCAGTGACGAGCTGATGATGGCGTATTTCACATCCGGTACGACCTCGGATCCCAAACTGGTTCCCCGCAGCCACTCCTACGCGCTGGCCCATGTTGCAACGGGCGCCTACTGGCTTGATCTCAAAGCCGAAGACATACACTGGACATTATCTGACACCGGCTGGGCAAAAGCGGCCTGGGGCATGATCTACGCGCCGTGGCTGATGGGCACGGCAATGGTGCTTTACAACGGCACCGGCTTTGATGCCGAGCTTCACCTGAATTTGATCAAGAAGCTCGGCGTGACCACGTTTTGCGCCCCGCCGACAGTCTTCAGAATGTTTGCGCAGATGGATTTGTCTGCGTACGACCTCTCAACCATTCGCCACACGGTCAGCGCCGGCGAACCACTTAACCCGGAGGTGATTCGCGTCTGGGAAAAGGCAACCGGCACGACGATTCATGATGGCTACGGCCAGACCGAGACGGTCAACGTGGTGGCCAACAGACCGGGCATCGAGGTGCGTCATGGCTCCATGGGCAAGTCCGTGCCGGGCTTTGACGTTGATGTCGTGGATGACAACGGCCGTATCTGCGACGTCGACGAAATCGGGCACATCGCCATCCGGCTCACCGATCCGCTACCCATGGGACTGTTCGACGGCTATTACGAGGGCCCGGACCAGCTGAACCGGGATGCGTTTCATGATGGCTGGTATTACAGCGGCGACACCGCAACCCGGGATGAAGATGGCTATATCTGGTTTGTCGGCAGAGCCGACGATGTCATCAGTTCCGCAGGCTATCGCATCAGCCCGTTCGAGGTTGAGAGCGTGCTTCTCGAACACCCGGACGTTGCCGAATCTGCGGTGGTCGGCAAGCCAGACGAGCTGCGTGGACATATTGTCAAAGCTTTCGTCGTGCTCAATGGCGATCGGGCTGCCAGTGACGAGCTGACCGAAGAAATTCAGAACTTTGTCAAAAAGACTACCGCCCCCTACAAGTACCCGCGCGAGATCGAATACCGAGACGCTCTGCCCAAGACCATCTCGGGTAAAATTCGCCGCGTTGAACTCCGCGAAGAAGGCCTGGGATAACGCGGCGCGTGCTGGCTTCTACCCTGCGACGGCAACTGGAAATAGATCATGTACATAGAACCATTTGGCGTTGAGCTGTGGATGAACGAGTGGGAGACGCGCTGCGAGTTTAATCTTGCGGAAACCTGCGTCCAGAGCATGACGGTCGCCGAACTGCTCGCGGTTACCGGCCACAGCGACGCCGATCTGTCGGATCTGCTGTCCATGAAGCTGACCTACGGCGACATCGAAGGCTCACAACGCCTGCGAACCGCGATCACGAAACTGTACGAACGCCAGAGTACGGACAACATCGTCATTACCCACGGCACCATCGGCGCCAACATGCTGATTCATAAAACGCTGGTCGAGGCCAACGACCGGGTTGTCGCGGTGGTACCGACCTATCAGCAGCACTACTCCATCCCGTCGAGCATTGGCGCGGACGTAAAGCGACTGAAACTGCGAGAGGAGCATGGCTTTCTGCCAGACCTCGATGAGCTGAAAGAACTCACAACCGCCGGAACCCGGCTGATCGCGCTGACCAACCCCAACAACCCCACCGGCGCGTTGATTGAGCGGGCAATGCTCGAAGAGATAGTCAACATCGCGCGCGATGCCGATGCGTGGATACTGTGCGACGAGGTCTATCGCGGAACCGATCAGCACGGCAACGGCTTTACGGAGTCCATTGCGGATCTGTACGAAAAGGGCATCAGCACGGCCAGCACGTCCAAGGCGTTTGCTCTGGCCGGCCTGCGTCTTGGGTGGATCGCTGGCCCCGCTGACCTGTTGGAGAAAGTCGCTCTGCATCGCGACTACGACACGATCTCTGTTGGCATGATCGATGATCATTTTGCGACGCTCGCGATTGAAAACAGCGATAGTGTTCTTGAACGGAGCCACGCCATCACCCGCACTAACCTGTCGTCCCTGTCTAGCTGGGTTGACCAGGAACCTCGCATCGACTGGGTCAAACCCCGGTCAGGCACCACCGCCCTGCTTAAATATGACCTTGAGATGACGTCGAGAGACTTTTGCCTTGCTCTGCTGAAGGCCACGGGCGTCATGTTTACACCTGGCTCGGTGCTCGACATGGAAGGCCATGTACGGGTCGGCTACGCCAACGACCCCGCTATTCTCAATGAGGGTCTGGCGCGCGTCTCGGACTTTCTGGCGCAGCTCTCTGGCTGACGCCGACTGATCTGCAAGCTCGATGAGACAAAACCTTCAAGCCACGGTGATTTTCTTAAAGGTGTAAATCGGATCTTCCACGATCCGTTCGCCTGCGCTGGTTTCAAGATACAGATTGGCGACACCGGCTACGACAGCGCCACTCTCGTCCTGGGTCACGCCGAGCAGCTCAAATCTGATCTGCTTGGGGTCTTCAAAAATCATACCCGAGAATTTCTTGGTCGCCAGAGACTTGAACTCTGCCGCTGAGACACCAAACTCGCGAGCGGCAACATGTTTGACCAGATCGATCATGCCGTGGGTGCCGAAGTTGCCTGGAACCACGGGATCGCCCCGGAAGTGGAACTTCAGCGGCCAGAGATCGACGTCGATCACCTGTGTTGCGACTACGCTGGCAAGGGCGGCGTCATCCTTTTCTATCGAGACCGTGGACTCATCGTAAAGAGGGATCACTAGCCCGTGCTGCGGCTCGTGCACTTTCGAATCATCTACTCCCAGCATTCCACCCTGATGGGTGCGCAACGCCATGACGTCTGCCGGATTCAGAATGCCCACGATCAGACTCTTGCACTCGAGAATAAGCTCACCGTTACCGTCGGTGATCTGCCCGTCAAAGACAGCCGTGCCGGTTCCGGTTTGCTGATTCAGCATCCACTTCTTTTTCTTCAGCGTGTAATTAACGCGAGACCCGGCCTCGTAGAAAATTGGTCTGTGCAATACGCATTTGCTCGAAGACAGCGCTCGGCCAATGCCATCAACCTTGCGCGCACCCCAGAATCCAACCAGCTGGTCGAGCTGATCCTGGAACAGCATCTCGAGCGGAAGCTTCGGATCGAATCCCCAGTCATTGAGCTGCGCCGGAAATTCGAATGATGCTTCAATGACATCGTCGTCAATGACATCGATATTGTCGATGCAGAGAATCGGGCTTCGCGGCAGCTTTGCTGCCCCTTCATTGCCCAGCATTCCCTCAGCGTGAAGATTGAGCAGGCGTCCGTTAAGAGCGCCCAGATTTTTCCAGTCCAGCGCCTGCAGCGCCGCGTCATCGAGTTTGTCGAGTTCGGCAATTGTGGGATCGGTTGGCATGCGGTTTATAACGGCTCTGGGGTGGAAATGAGGGGTCACACATACCCAGTTTCAGTGCGCACCGCAAGCATCCCGCCCGGGAAATCGGCAGCGGCCAGTGCCGCCGCACAAATGAGCAGAAACTGGTTTCGGAAATAGCCCTGACAGACATGCGGCCAAAGCGTGCGGCAACAGCGATTCGGTCACCACCTGGGCCGCCCAGCACGTACCGGAACCGAGCAGGTAACGTGTCTTCAGACCCTGCAAAACAAACCTGCTGACGAAAACGACTTGGACGGTGGACAGATCGAAATTGTTATGTAATATTGTAATTACATGATTACAAATGATGACATGGACCAACTCTTTCACGCGCTTGCCCACGCGGTACGCCGGGAAATCCTCGACATCGTTCGAGACACCCCGGGTTTAAGCGTCGGAGAACTTGCGACTCACTTTGATATCAGTCGTATCGCAATCATGAATCACCTGTCGGTGCTGTCAGAAGCACAGCTGGTGATCAGTAAAAAGGACGGTCGCAAACGGCGGCTGTTTCTCAATGCCGTGCCCATTCAGGAAATTCACGAACGCTGGACGGATACGTTCAGCGAGTACTGGGCCGACCGTATGACATTGGTTAAGAGAGCGGCAGAACTTGCTGCCAAAAATAAGAAGAAGACGCAGGAGAAAAAATAGTGAGCACACCAGAGAACACCGAAACCCGATCAGTCCACCGTACGTTTATCGAAGCCCCGATCGATACCGTCTGGTCAATCCTCGTGGCGACCGACAAATCCCTGCCCTTTTTCTTCGGTTCAATCTGTCAGACCACCGATGGCCTGAAGCCTGGCGCGAGTATGCGGATGGTTCATCCCAACAAGAAGCTCGCAATGGTCGTCGGCGAAGTGCTTGCTTTTGAGCCTCCGCATCGTTATTCCCACACCTTCAAGATGACCCAGATCTCTGACGAGTCCTGCACCGTGACGTACGAGCTGCGTGAAAAAGACGGCGGCACTGAATTCGATTTGATCATCGAAAACGCGGTTGCCGGAAGCAAGCTGCACAAGGAAATGATGGGTGCACGTGGCTTTATCAGCAGCAACCTCAAGTCAGTGGCAGAAACAGGCAAGCCGGCGTTTACCGGCAAAATGGTGTCCCTGCTGTCGCCCCTGTTCGGGTTGCTCGGGAAAAAACAGCAGCGAATCGAGCACTGGCCGCTGAAAGACTAGCGGGATTGTGAATTGAACCTCCCAGACCCACAGGGACGTGTGAGGTCATTCAAACAAAAAGCTGATCCCGCGCGTGCACCATAGTGGGACGCGTACCACACTTCCTCTACCGTGGCACGCGCGTGGATCGACGCCAAGTCGCCTTCGTGATTCGTGTAACGTCAGACACGTTCGGTGCGTGCACTACGCAACCACCGCTGAAAACGACGGAGGAAAGCTTCACATGACCAGATTTCTGACCCGCGCCCTGCTGGCGCTACCGCTTCTCGCCATTTGCACCGTGTCCGCGCAAGCCGCAGAAGTTCCCTGCAAAACCGCAAACCTGATTGTCCCCTGGAAGGCCGGTGGTGGCACTCACATCATTTTCTCCATCTTTGAAAAGCGGATGAAAGAACTGGGCATGAAGCCCAATATCAAAGTCGTGACCGTTCCTGGTCAGGGCGGCAACAAAGGCGCGAAAGAAGCTGCCAAAGCCAAGCCCGACGGCTGCACGCTGTTCGCCATCCATCAGTCTGCATTTACCAGTTTTCTGAACGGCCGTATCGACTTTCACTACGACAACTTCGAAACCGTAGCGAATCTGACTTCGACGCCGGACATCGTTGGCGCGAATGCCAACGTTCCTTACAACACGTTCGAAGAGTTTGCCGAGCACCTCAAGGCCAACCCGGGTGCCGTCAAGACCGGCGCCACGTTTGGCTCAACCAGCCAGTTTATCTGGCTGCTGCTGGGTCAGAAGATGGGTGTCGATTTCAAATTCGTACCCTACGACGGTACTCGCGAGCGCATGACGGCCCTGCTTTCCGGCGCGATCGATCTCGGTTCGCTGAACGTTGCGTCGGGCAAGAAATATTTCGAGTCCGGTGAGCTGAAAGGCTTCGCTATTGCCGCGGATGAGCGATCCAAGCACCTTCCTGACATGCCGACTCTGAAAGAGAAAGGCGTAGACCTGAGTTTCGCGCTTGAGCGCGGTATCGTTGCTCCCAAGGGAACGCCAGCCGACGTCGTTGAGATGTGGTCTCAGCAGTTCAAAAAAGCTGCCGAAGATGCCGAACTCCTGAAACAGCTCGACGCCAAAGGTACCGATGTGTCCTGGCAGGGTCCGGCAGACTATCGCGCCAAAGCCGACGCGACGTACGCCGACTATGAAAAAGTGGCTATCGCCATCGGTATGTACAAGAAGTAATCCAATGCGGGCAGGTGACGCCTGTCCCCTGCCCGCTTGATTTCTCCCCAATGCCCAACTCACGCTTCAAGTCGATCGCTTGAAGCAACCAGCAGTGGTCGGCTATGTCGCGAATAAATAAAGATGTGATTGTTGCGCTCTGCATGCTGCTTGCCTGTGGAATCTTTATCGCAGCGAGCTTTCAGATTCGCGAGCCAAACTATGGCGTTTTGAGCCCGGCGACCTGGCCCCGTGTGATTCTTGGCGCAATGACGTTTCTGTCACTGCTCTATCTTTTCCAGTCCATACGGGCTGGCGCCCCGGAGCCGACCGAGGCCGAGCTTGTGTTGATGGAAGAACGCAAACGCGCTGGATTTTTCGGCTACTGGCGCAACGTCATTGCCTGCTTTGTGCTGTTTTTCTTCTACCTTCTTTCGATGCCCTGGCTCGGCATGTTGCTCGGCGGTCTGGCGTTCGTGTTTCTGCTACTGAACGTGCTCGGCGGCTGGTCGCCAAAGCAGGTCGCGCTTCACGCACTGATTTCCATCTGCACTGTGGGTGGCATGTGGGCTCTCTTTACGTTCGGGCTTGAAGTGACGCTGCCTCCCGGCGAGATCATCGGGCGCTTTTAGAATATGTTTGCCGAAAACCTGCTAGGTGCGTTTGCCGAAATCGGCAACGTCAAAACTCTGGTCTACATGACCATCGGCGTTGCCGCGGGTCTTCTTGCTGGCTCGATTCCCGGGTTCACCATTGCGATGGCGGTTGTACTGACACTGCCGTTTACGTTCAGCATGGAAGCGTCCCAGGGCGCCGCAACCATGATCAGCGTGCTCGTCGGCGGACTCTCCGGCGGATTGATGGCCGGCATTCTCACAGGAATACCTGGCACACCCTCGTCCGTTGCGACCACGTTCGACGGATTTCCCATGGCTCGCAAGGGCGAACCTGGCTTTGCGCTGGGACTGGGCGTCTGGTCGTCGTTTTTTGGTGGCATGTTTTCGGCCGTAATGCTGGTTCTGTTTGCGCCACAGCTTGCGCGCGTGGGCCTTGAGTTTCAGCCGTGGGATTTTTTCATGCTGGTCATGTTCGCCCTCACGGTGACGGCGAGCCTTGCGGGCAAAAACCTTGTGAAGGGACTACTGGCCGGCGCGCTTGGCCTCTTCGTAAAAACGATTGGTGAAGACGACGCCGCCGGAATGGCCCGGTTTAACTTCGGCAACGACGAACTCCTCGGCGGCTTTGACTTTATTGCCGTCCTGATCGGATTGTTCGCGTTCAGCCAGCTGCTGTCGGATGTCCGTGATCCGGACAAGGCACGCAGATCGCTGTCAATGAGCGGCAACGTCCGCGTTCGCATCGAACATCTTCGTGCGATCAAAGCCATTATCAAACGCTGGCCCACGCTTATCCGATCTTCTTTCATCGGCATGTTCGTAGGCATACTGCCTGGCGCTGGCGGCTCCATCGCAAACATTCTTGCGTACGACCAGGCCAAGAAAGCATCAAGCAAGCCCGAAGAGTTCGGTACCGGTGTACCGGAAGGCGTTATCGCTCCTGAAAGCTCCAACAACGCCGTGGAAGGCGGCGCGTTGACGCCTCTGATGGCACTTGGCATTCCGGGCGACGTAACGGCCGCGATCCTGCTTGGCGCCCTGCTCATGCATGACGTTGTTCCAAGCCCGAGCTTTATCGCTGAAGAACCGGTGCTCGCGTACTCGATCTTTATCGCTTTTTTCTGCGCCAACTTCATCATGATCGCCCTGCAGTCGGTGGTTCTGCGAGTGTTTGTCCTGGTGACGCGTATTCGCATGTACATGCTGGCGTCCGTCATACTCGGCTTTGCCTCCATTGGCGTATTTGCGCTGAACAACATCACTTTCGATATCTGGACGCTGTTGTGGTTCGGCATTATCGGTTTTGCGATGCGTCAGTTTGGTTTCCCGCTGGCACCGATGATCCTGGGTGTGGTGCTGGGAGACATTGCGGAGCTCAACCTGAGCCGCGCGATGGCGATCGACGAGTCACTGCATCACTTCGTGACAAGACCCTGGGCGTTGTTCTTCCTGATAGTCGCTTTGTTTTCAGCGGCCTTCCCGTACTTCCAGAGTCAGCGCAGCGCCGGCGCAAAATGGACGAGTTACTACGCGCCCGCGCTTCTGGCCGCTGTTTCGCTGCCGCTGACCATGATGGGCGGCGGCGTTCGACCCGTCCTCGCAGTTTTGTGTGTGGTACTGGCTGGCTATCTCGTCTACCGACTGCGTCGATCTGCCACCAGTACATAACGAACTGTCCCGTCACGGCACCCTGGCAACCGGCTCGCACGACACCGGAATTCTTCGCGAAATCAGATAGCGCAGGAATTTCGCGTGCGCATTGCGCGCCTGATATCTCCACGAGTTTCATACAATCGTCCACATCCTCGTGAGTCATTGCAGGTCGTTTCAGCCGATACTCCATCCATGCCATCGGCCCACAGCGCGATCCCTTCGACAATGAACTAGTATGAAAGCTCGATCGACGACACCGTGCGAGCGCATGACGCAGGACACACAACCGGTTTTTTCCCTCGATTCTCTGCATAAATCGTTTGGCCCAAACAATGTACTGCGCGGCATGACGCTGTCGGTCAAGCCCGGCGAAGTTTATGGATTCCTCGGGCGTAACGGCGCAGGAAAATCGACGACCATCAGAATCCTGATGGGCATTCATCGTCAGGACGCGGGCACCGTCGAATTGTTTGGTGAGACCGGTCGCCGCGCCCTGGTTCGCGGAAGACAACGCGTCGGCTATGTGGCCCAGGAGCAGCACTTCTATCCGTGGATGACGTGCGCGGACCTCCAGAACTTTGTGAGCGGAATGTACCCACGATGGAGTCGCGAACGGTACAGCGACTTGATGAAGCGATTTGAGCTGCCTTCCCACGGCAGGATCGGCGACTTTTCCGGCGGCATGAAAGCCCGACTGGCGCTTTCCATGGCCCTGGCGATTCAACCCGAGATTCTCGTGCTGGACGAGCCCACGGCAGGCATGGATCCTGTAGCGCGCCGGGAGTTCCTTGACCTTGTGAACGAACAAGCGCTCTCCGGAGACGCCTCGGTCTTCTTCTCCACTCACGTTATGGACGATATCGAGGCCGTCGCCACGCGCGTCGGGGTGCTCGAGGAAGGCTCTATGATCTTTGACGGGCCGCTGCAAAATCTTGTCAGAACCGTCGCCACGTTCTCCAACCCAGTGGCAACCGACGTTCAGACAGACGCACCGATGGTGCCACAGTTTATTGATCACAGGGGGTTCACAGTATTGCGCCACACTCAAAAGGACGGCCGTGATCTCGTGACAATCAGTTTTAACGAAACGCCCGTGACCGAAGCTATTCCCCATGGCGGCTGGCGCCGCGAAGAGATGTCGCTTGAGGATGTTTTTATCGCCACTGTCGGAAGCGCCAGATGATTCGTTCGTCTGTGGCAGCGATGCTGTCAAAGGACCTGCGAGAAAATGGCCCGAATCTGATGATTCTGGTTGGAGCGACCGCGGTCATCCTGATGCTGATGGCACGGACTTACGATACGTCCGCCTATGGCCAGGGGTCGATGGCGATTGTCGCTGCGGGGATCAAGTCGATCCTGCCGTTGTGCGCGGCGATTGTCGGCAACATTCTTGTCGCACGAGAACTGATTCTCAAGACCCGTCATTTTCTGACGGCCCTCCCCATTCATCCCTGGGTGATGCTGGTTGAAAAGTATGCGCTTGGCCTTGCGCTGGTCGTGGTAATCGGCCTGGTCACGATCGCGGTGGGCCTTTTGCACGCCGGGGTCGGTGATGACCTGGACGCACCCTACGTTGCAGGTATCGGGGTTCG
Source organism: uncultured Gammaproteobacteria bacterium (assembly GCA_938034705.1). GTDB lineage: Bacteria > Pseudomonadota > Gammaproteobacteria > Arenicellales > CALHMG01 > CALHMG01. The sequence goes on along the minus strand of CALHMG010000269.1, from coordinate 21,092 downwards.
CGTTATTGCGATTTCGCTGCTTGTCTGGAGCATCGCGTTTTTTGTAAGTCTGTGTGGCCGACTGCGATTGCTGTTGTATGTCCTGCTGTTTGTGGGCTATTTGATTTTGAACAAGTTCGACCAGGTGACAGGCAGTTTCGCACCCCTGCGACTGCTCGATAGCGAGCTTCTGGTCTATGAGCGTGACGTGATGCCCTGGAGCGATATTCTTGTCACCGTTGTGCTGGGCATCGCCATTTCAGCCTCGGGCTTCGCCCTCGCGTGGGCACGTGAAGGCACATTGATCGACACGCTGGCTGTACCGATGACGAGAATCGATATCACGATCGTGTGCTTCGTCCTGATGACCTATTCGCTGGTCGTTGCGATAGCCGTAAACGACGTTGACGAGTTGCCAATGCTTCCGTCAGCAACACAGATGGTCCAGAACGAAACACCCGACATCTACGTCTATTACGAACACGAGGAAAACCGCAAAGAAGCGACGTCATTGCTCGCCAGGCTTTCAACGACACTGGAATCAATCTCGCACAACCTCGGCGTGGACGAACTGCCTCTGCTAAGAATTCGCTATTCAGCAAACCTGTTCCGCGACGTACAGCGACTGAACGTTTCCTCTGAAGTATCTTTAGATGCGCACATCGCCGGGCTCTCACCTATGGGTATGGCGCTCGTCGAATCTGTCGCCGTTCACGGCATTTTCCAGCAGCTGACGAACAATCGGGCGATGTATGAACCCCATCACTGGGTCACAGACGCCCAGTCGTGGTGGTGGGCGACCCGCCACCTTTCTGGCGAACAAAAGCAGGCGGTGACTGACGAACTGTTGGCACTGGCTAGCATTTCGGTGGCGATTCACGGTGAAGTAACCAGCTTGATTGATCAATATGATCAGATAGTCGATATCCGAGGGGCGGCTGCCGCTGATGCGCTGGCTTATTCGGCGCTGGTATTTCTTGAAAGCGAAATCGGCGAAGAAGGCATTTATCGTCTCGGCAGACAGTTTCTCACGCAACCGGTGAAGAACAACTACCTGTCCAGTTTTATCGACGCGCGCAACTCGTCACGACAACGCTTTAACGATGCCACCGGCCTGGACTTCGATCAGTTTTCCGCTCGTTGGCAACAATGGCTGGAAACGGTTTCCGCGGAACCTCGGATCAAAACCCTGGTCGACTCGGTCCCTGCTGCCAAGATCTCTGTGCAGTCCGACGTTGAGCACAACGGCTACAAGCGACTCGTGACTCAGCTTGTTGGCGAAATCACTCCGACCCAGAGCAAAGATGGGCACTGCAGGCTCCGTCACGCCAAGACCGGTCCGACGCGGAACTTCGTAACGCTGGACGGCATCGAAGAGGTCACGATCAGTTGCGCCACCGACGGATCACCAGACCGCACCCGAGTCCCCTACGCAACCGGTGATCGAGCCTACGTTGCGCTGTACTACGAAAACGATCTCTTTTCGCGGCCGGTACAGCTGGGTGCGCAGCGGGTGACCATCAAGTGACCGCGCTTATTCGCAAAGAACTTCGACAGCTGCTGCCTATCTTCGCGCTGTTCGCGGCTTTGACGGTCATTGAATTTCTGGCGAATACTCTAAGCTCATCGTTTGGCTTTGCAACCTGGGCGTCCGACTGCTCGATCGGGTGCGAACCGGGAAACCGTTCCTATTCTGTCATTTCGGTCATGTTCGTTTCGTTTATAACCGCCTACAGTCTTTACCCCAACGAACACGACTCAGGAACCATCAACTTTCTTCGGGCAATGCCCGTCTCAAGACTTACGATATTCAAGGCCAAACTGGTAGCAGGCATCATTGTCGTAACGGGTGTGGCCGTGATCGGATACGCCCGTTGGATGCTGGTTGTCGGCGCAAACTCTTCTTCGTTAACGGGCGGATTGTATCCGGCACTAACGGCTACATTTTTCTTCCGTGACGTCATCGCCCTGACGATTTACCTCGCTTACGGCATGTGGCTGTCTACGATGCGGACCTTTGGCTTCGTGTTGATCTTCGCGTCGGTTGTCGTCCTGATCCTACTCGATCGAGCGCGTCTGCACTCTTTTATGGATCCTCTGGAACTCTTCCGGGTTGAGTATGCGGGTGAAACCCTGGTGCTGCCCTGGGCCGCAATCGGGTTCCAGTGTGTCCTCGCTCTGATCGCGCTGTGGCTTGCATACAGGCACTGGAGTCACGCGGATTCATGGGGGCTCAGCCGGCAAAGCAGCCAGAAGACCGGTAAATTGAAAACGCTCGGCTGGCTCGCCGCTGCGTTTGGGCTGGCGCTTCTTGCCGGTACTCAATTTGCCCAGAAAAACCCAGCCGAGACCCGATATACCGGGCCCGTTGCGTCACTTCAGACCCACTACTTCAGATTCGTCTTCCCCGAGCGGGCACAGGCGCCGGCACGCATGTTGATCAGACAGGCCGACACACTCTACGAAGACGTCAGCGCGTCGATCAACGCGGAGACTGAACCGGTGATTCGTGTTGATCTTACCCAGACCAGCGAGCATTTCGCAGGACTCGCTCGATGGAAGTCCTTCAGGATGGACATTTCACGGCCAGATACGCGCATCGGTCATGCCTTTGTGCTCGCCCATGAGACCGTGCATGTTTTTCAGGGTACCGAGTCTGACCGAGGCATGCGTCGGCACGCGCACGCGGTTCAGTTTTTTACCGAAGGGTCAGCGGAGTACATCGCGCATCAGGTAATTGGCGGCGACTCACGCCGTGAACTGGATGCCGTCCTCGCATCAATCAGTGTAGCGGGAGAAAACTTCACGTTCGCCGAGCTCGCCAACGGTGCCAGGGTCGCCAGCAAATACGACGTCACGTTGCTGTACGGACTCGGGAACCTCTGGACCGAAGCTCTGGTCGACTCCTGTGGCGCCGACGCAATCGGCGACACCATTCGGTCTTTTCGCGAACTGGAACTTCCATTCGGAATATCAGGGGAGAATCTCTGGACCCGGGTACTGGCTTCGATCGATTGTTCACTCGTTGACGTCAATAATCGGTGGCAGGCCCTGATGGCGGCCGCTGCCGCCAGGTCCATGTACTCGTTTCCTGCCCATGGCGCCGCAACCGTTGAACCTCGCGACAATGGCTCGCACCTGTTGCGCGTGGAATTCGATGGCGATTCGCAAAACTATGACGACGGCAGATTCAGCGTTCGAATCGTAAACGACTCCGCCGTCAGCAATGAGCCGGATGACCATTTCAACGGACAGTACTCGAAGAGCGACAAATCTCTGACGTTTCGCATTCCAGCTTATGCGTTTACCTCAAAGCGGTTTCGCTATCAGGTGATGTGGCGGCACCGCAACGCTTCGGTTCCGTTCATGTACAAAACCCAGAGTGGTTCACTGCCCTGAGCCACATTTTTTGGTGTCAGGAGATTTCGTCCGACAGCTGCATCAGAAAATCACCGCGCTCAACCTGACCGTACCGGGTCTGACTGATCATTAACGACGAATGCGGCGCAACCAGGGTGCAGGGCTCGCGCTCGGGCTCAAAGATACTGTAGATATCGCCGACCGCTTCGCCCTTCGAGAATCTGGAGCCGGGCGTTTTCGCAGGCACGAACAAGCCGTCGCGCGGCGCAAAGAGCGTAAAGTCGGTGGCTGGAATTCTGAAATAGGTCGTCGCCTGCGTTGCCGCGACCAGAGGCGCCTGCCACATCCCGAGAGACTGCAGCACTCTGAGTATCCCGTCACAGGCAAGACGCACATACTCCGTATTGACGTTGCCGCCTCCTCCGAGTTCTGTGGCAAACATCGGTACACCCTGTCGCTCCGCAGCCGAGTTGACGGTTCTGTTGTCATTGCCGACGCCCATGACCCAGCAGTACGGCGCTCTAAAAGCATCCGCGAGCGCACGGTTGCGCTCGCCAAGTTCACCAGTCGACGGCACGTACATCGAAAGCGGCACAAATTCGCTCGCGCGACCGCCGGAATGAATATCAATGGCTGCGTCCGCCCCGGGCAGTATGCAGTGTTCGATCAGATACGCGATTTGCTCGGTTGGCGAGCCGTCGGCATCTCCCGGAAACGCCCGGTTCAGGTTACCGTCATCCAGCGGTGAACAACGCAGCGACGCCTTAACGGCCGGTGCATTGAGTGCCGGAAACATGATCAGCCGGCCGTTCAGTTTTTCGAGATCGAGGCGATGCATCAGCCTCAGTATTGCAGCGGGCCCTTCAAACTCGTCACCGTGGGTACCGCCTGTGACCACAAGCGTCGGGCCTTCGCCGTTTTGCAGACAAAATACCGGCACCGGGTGATAGCCCAGAGCCTTGCTGTTATCCGACGGTCGCAACCGAAAATCGCCTGTCTGGCGACCCTGACGGGCAAAGTCGACGTCGGTTTTCAGCCGCGAGGCATCGAGATTTATTGTCATGTCCGGGGACTCGCTGACCTAATGAATCAGTATCTGATCGAGAAATTTTCGCGTTCGCGCACTGTCAGGGCTGTTGAAGAACTTTTCTGGCGCTGCGGCTTCAACAATTCGGCCTTCATCCATAAACATAATCGTATCAGCAACGGTTTTCGCAAAACCCATTTCATGCGTTACGCAGATCATGGTCATGCCCGAATCGGCAAGTTCAATCATCGTATCGAGCACTTCTGCGATCATCTCGGGATCCAGGGCAGACGTAGGCTCGTCAAACAACATCACGTCTGGCTCCATGCAAAGTGAGCGCGCGATCGCCACGCGCTGCTGCTGACCGCCGGACAGCGCCTGTGGGAACTTGTCGGCCTGCTCTGGAATCTTTACGCGTTCGAGTTGCGCCCGGGCGCGCTCCTGCGCCTCGGCGCGCGACATGCCCAGCGCCTTGATCGGTCCAAGCGTGCAGTTATCGAGCGCGGTGAGATGCGGGAAGAGATTGAACTGCTGGAACACCATGCCCACCTTGCGGCGAATCAGCGCGTTGGCTACCGGGTTGTCACCCAGCACCTCGCCTTCGACCAGAATTTCTCCTTGCTGGTGTTCTTCCAGACGGTTGATGCATCTGATCAGCGTCGATTTCCCAGAGCCGGAGGGACCGCAGATAACAACACGCTGACCTGCTTCGATATCGAGGTCGATATCCTTGAGCACATGGAAGTCGCCATACCACTTGTTGACAGAACGAAACTCAATCATCTTGTTGCACCCGTCAACGTTGACTGCTGCTGCCACGACGCTCCAGAAAACCGAACAGCAGCGCAAGCGCGTAGCAGATAACAAAGTAGAGCACCGCTACAAATATCCAGGTTTCGAAGAACTTTGACGTAGATACCGCCACCTCCTGACCGAGGAAGGTCAACTCCTGAATCGAAATGAGCGAAACGATGCTGGAATCCTTGATCAACGTGATGAACTGGTTGGCCAGAGGCGGCAGGACCTTTTGCAACGCCTGGGGCATGACCACTGACTTGAGCAGGGAAAATCTCGAAAGGCCAACGCTCAGTCCGGCCTCGTATTGCTGCTTGGGCACCGCTTCGATACCCGCTCTGACGATTTCGGCGATGTAGGCAGCCTCGAAGAACGCGAGACAGATGATTCCCGAAATCACGTTCTCGAGCAGCTTTGGTTGACCAAACAGTATCGACACCCACTTTTCGTTCTCGGGTGACATGTTTCGTGCGAAGTCGGAGATACCGAGCGCCGGCATCAGCTGACTGCTGATAAAGAAATAGAATATGAAAAAGAAAACCAGTGGCGGTACGTTACGAATCAGCTCTACGTATACGCGACTGAAGAGTCTTGGCAGCAGTCTTGTGGACGTGCGCATGACGCCAAGAATCGCGCCAAGAATGGCGGCGAGAATCATGCTCCAGAACGCGAGCCTGATCGTTGTAACGAGCCCGATCAGCAGGATATTGGCGATCCAGCTACCGCTTTGCTCATCCTGACGGATGAAATATCCCGGCAGAAAATCCCAGCTCCAGTTGTAGGCCAGCACCGTGTCGACGCGGTAGTAGACATAGGCTCCGAGCGCGAGCGCCAGCACCAGTATAACGACATCAAGCGCACCGACAGTGCGCTTGATTTTGGTATGCGGCGAAATCACTTAAGGCGTGCCAGCATCAACAGACACCGAGCAGGCGTTGCGACCGCCCGTTTGACGGTCGCAAGCTGCGCGGATGCGCCGAAGACTATTGCTTCATCTCGACCTGATCAGCCCAGTCACGTGAGCCAAACCAGTACTTGTGACGCTCGGCAAGCCAGCCGTTACTGGTGTTAACCGTGATCCAGTTGGAGAAGAAGTTCAGTGAATCCGGGTCACCCTTACGCAGCGCAAACGCTTCGTCGCCCTTGGTCAGGTTCGCACCGTCGGCCGGATCAAAAATCTTGTCCGGATTGTCGATGCGATAGAAGTTTGGCTTGGGCTGGCTGGACACGACCGCATGGGCGTTACCGTTAATGACTTCCTGAAAGGCCTGGGCATCGTCATCAAACTGTCGCACCGTCGCTTTTGGAAAGAACTTTGCAACCGCTGTGCACGGCGTCGCTCCGCGGCGGCACGCAAAAGTCACTTTGCTGCTGTTGTAGTCATCCGGCCACTTGAGGTCTTTGGCCAGTTTGATGTTGGCGGCAACACCCTGTCCAGAGTGCGCGTAGGGGACGGTGAAGTTCACGGTCAGGTTTCGTTTGGCCGTGATACTCATGCCACCAATGATGACGTCGAATTTTCCTGCGATCAGGGCCGGAATAATTCCGTCCCACGCGGTTGGAACAAACTCAACCTTCATGCCCATGTCTTCGGCAACTTTGGTCGCGACATCGATCTCAAACCCGATGAGATCGCCGGCCTTGTTACGCATCGCCCATGGCACGAATGTGGCCATGCCCACTTTCAGCGTGCCGCGCTTTTTGATGGCCTCAAGCGCGCTTTCCTTGGACAGCGCCTGCTGCGTGCCCTGCGCTGACGACACGACCGGCGACAACATCGCCGTCGCGGCAACCGCCAGCAGTAAATGTTTGAAACGATTCATTGAAAGTCCCCTTTGCTGTGTTTTAGTCATGAATGTTTTGTTGGATTGAAAAGACAAATGCCTTGCGATAAAACTGGTAAATCTCATGAGCGTTGTTGTACCCGCCGTTCCAGCATGCCAACGAACAGCGATAACGGTATCGTAATACTGAGATAAATCAGCGCTACCGTGAACCAGATTTCGAAGCTCATGTACGTATCGGCAATGATATTCCGCCCTTCGGTCGTTAAGTCGAAGACGGCAATTACGCTGACGATGGCAGAGTTTTTTATTAGGTTGACCAGCAACCCGGTCATCGGTGGCAGCATCAACGGAATGGCCTGCGGCAGCACGACCCGTCTGTAAATCGCAACGGGTCCAAGACCCGTCGCATTCGCGGCCTCCCACTGCCCCTTGGGCACCGACAGGATTCCCGCTCGAATGATCTCGGCCGCAAACGCCCCTTCAAAAAATGCCAGCCCAAGCACAGCGACCCAGAAGCGATCGATGCCAAAAATTGGACCGATAACAAAATAGAACACAAACATCTGCACGAGCAGCGGTGTGTTACGGATGATTTCCAGATAGATCGTCGCGAGCAGGTTGCCCGAGAACGACCTGGACAGGCGCAGCAGGGTTGTGACCAGACCGATGACTATCATCAGGACCGCGCTATACAGCGCGATCTCCAGCGTCACCATGAGCCCGCGCATCAAGGCTCCCCAGATAAACTCACCATCAACGACTTTGTAGATGTACTGGGGGACGCGATACCACTGCCAGTTGTAACCCATGCTCGCGGCGCCGCGATAGACAATCCAGGCGAGAAAGACACAGCCCAGTATGAAGGAGACGATGTCGAAGGTCGTGCCGCGCCACCAGGGCCGGTTGCGGGTTAATTCAAACTGGGCGCCGCGATCGATCATAGAGCTTCACTATATCGCAACCGGTAACGGGTTATGCGAGACTGCACGATGTTATGGCTGACTCACCGCGTCTGAACTCACCCTGCGATACCGCGGACAAAACCGCGGAGGAAGACCGCGCGTTCGCTGACAAAACCGTGATCGGTGCGTCAGAACTCCGAAGCTTCATGGTGCGAAAGGATCTCCCCGCACTGATTCGGACCACGGTCCTGCTGATGGTGCATCTGTGCACCGGATTTGGCGTTGTGATGGCACTGAACACCGGATGGCTGTTGCCGGCGATGTTCGTGCATGGCTTCCTGCTCGTGCATCTGTTTTCACTGCAGCACGAATGCGCACATATGACTGCGTTCAAGACCCGGCGGTTCAACGACTGGGCGGCATGGTACTGCGGTGTCGTCATCAATCTGGGTCCACGATACTTCCAGCATGAGCACACGCAGCACCACACCTACACCCAGCATGGCTCAAAGGATCCACAGCGGGTTCCGCTACCTCAGTCGCTACCGGGCTACCTGCTGTATCTCAGCGCACTGCCCTACTGGTACTCGCAGTTCAAAGCGTTGTTTATCCATGCCGCCGGAACTATCCCAGAATCCGAAGAGGCGTTTTTGCCGCCATCAATCAGAGGCGATGTCGTTCGCGAAGCGCGCATTATTTGCGGGATCTACGCGCTGGTTCTGGTCGCGTCACTTGCCTTTGGCTGGCTGTGGCCGCTTTACCTCTGGATTGGACCGCTGCTGCTGGCAGAACCCTGCATGCGTTTCATCCGCATGACCGAACACGTCGGCATGCCGGCAACCGGTGACCTGACCAAAAACACCCGAACGAATCACGTGCCGTGGCCATTTCAGATGGTGTGCTGGAACATGAACTATCATGCCGAGCACCACTTTGCGCCGTCGGTGCCCTTTCACGCGCTACCGGCCCTGCACGCAAGGATCGGTGCCGCGCTCCCACAGACCGCGGGATATTTTGCGGCACATCGACAAATCAGAGATGCGATGCCGGCCGCGACGGATCCATAACCCCGACATCTAACCAGGTACGCAGACCCCGGCTAAGTAGTGGACGCAAGACCGTTAACGCGACGAACGCTAACGATACGGCGCCATCAGATCCCGCACCTGCCTTTCGATCTCATCAGCCCTTGAGCCTTCAGACAGCCCGAGGGTGCTCTGAACGATTTCGCCGATCTGAGTTGCGAGTTTTCGACGGGTTTCGCGATCGTCGGGATCGAGCTTGCTGGCTTCGACAATGACATCGCCGGCCATCGTCGGGATGGTGCCATCGTCATTCAGAGAAGGCGCAGCTACCCCGCCACCACTTTCAACTTTGCGAATGGCCTTTTTCAGCATCGCCCGATAACGCGCGACGCCGTAGTCTGTGTGCCCCAGGTGCTCGTCTGCGTGCACGGTAATGCTGCCCTGGGAAACCTGCGCTTCGTAGTCACCCGGCATCTTCTGCCCTTCTTCGTAACTTCGCTCAACGCCGGTCTGACCCACAAAGTCAATTTTGTTCGCACCGACACTGGCGCGATCGCCTTTGCCATCGGCGTCCAGGGTGTCGTTGAAATGTCGCCAGGCAATGATCTTGCACGCATGGTCGTTAACCGGAACCGTCCACTTGGTTATTCCCACACGCGGAAAAAACTTTTCCTTGTCCGGATTCTGATAAATGTCCGGCGGCTGGGCGACCATGGGCAAAAACACCTCCGCCGTGCGAACCCACAGATAGTTCTGCCACATCCGGGCGTTGGTCAGATAAATTCCGGTATCGCCCTTCATACGATGCCAGTCCACCACCGGCATCTCGCCCCACGCCGGATTGAAGTGCGCGCGGGTCACTCGCGTATGCAGAAACACGCTGTGAAAAGGGTCCATCGGGTTCTCGGCAACCTGCAACCAGTTACACGGATAGTCGATGTAGTAAGGCACCATTTCGTTGGCGACACCTTTTTGGTCCATCGTGTCGTAAACCGGAAAATCAGGAACCGTATCTGACGGCCCCATATACGCGAACACAAGACCCTGATATTCGCGAACGGGATAAGCGCCCTGACAGATCGTATCCGGGATCGAACTGCCTTCGGGCTCACCGGGCACCTCAAGGATTGTGCCGTCAATGTCAAAAAGCCAACCGTGATAACAGCAGCGAATACCGTTCTCGGCAACGATGCCGTATTCAAGTGACGCGCGGCGATGCGCACACTGGCGGTGCAGCAGACCGATTCTGCCCGAGAGATCTTTGAAGATGACCAGCGCCTCACCGAGAATCTCCAGCGCCAGCGGCGTTTCGCTGACCTGTTCAGTCATCGCAACAGGCAGCCAGTGACGCCTGAAATATTCGCCTGCCGGTGTGCGCGGCCCGGTGTGTGTGAGCTCAGGATCTTCGGCCCTAAATGAAACCCGAGCGTGTCCCTGATACTTAAGCTGGTCGGTGGTCATGGGATTGTGTGATAGTGGGTCCTGATCGGTTTCCCATTATTAACACGTCAACGATGCAACGCTACTCAATATTCTCTCTGGCGCGCAACGCCCTAACGGGACACAAAAACTGGCAGCAGGTTTGGCGCAGCCCGTCGCCGAAGAAAGAGTACGACGTCGTTATCATCGGTGGCGGTGGCCACGGCCTTGGCGCCGCGTGGTATCTCGCGCGCGACCACGGCATCACCAATGTTGCGGTCGTTGAAAAAGGCTGGCTGGGTGGCGGCAACACCGGACGCAACACTATGACCGTTCGGTCAAATTTTCTGCGCGAGGCGAGCGTACCGTTTCACGAGAAATCACTCGATCTGTACCACGAACTCGCGAAAGACCTTAACTACAATCTCATGGTGAGTGAACGCGGCATGATCACGTTCATCCAGAGTTCGGCCGTAAACCGCGTGCAGATGCAGATGGCCAACACCATGCACATCTACGGCGCCAAGTACCGAATGATGGGGCTGGACGAGGTCAGGCGCCGAGTACCGATCTTTGATCCACCGGACGACATGCGCTTGCCGATTCACGGCGCTATCCATCAACCCCGAGCGTCCATGGTCAGGCACGATGCGGTGGCCTGGGGCTTTGCGCGCGCGGCGGACGCGCGGGGTGTCGATATCCTTCAGCAAACCGAAGTCACCGGAATTGCGCGAGAAAATGGCGGCGTCACCGGCGTTCAGACCAACAGAGGCTTTATCAAGGCGAAAAAAGTGGCCATGGCCGTCGCCGGACACGGCAGCGTGGTCGCCGACATGGCTGGAATCAGACTGCCCATCGTCACGCAACCGCTGCAGGCCTGGGTGAGCGAGCCGATAAAACCCGTATTGAACGAAATCATCGTCATACGCAGCTACCACGGCACCTACCTGATGCAGTCTGACAAAGGTGAAATTGTTATCGGACAGGGTGCAGACCCTTACCCCTCCTATGCTCAGCGCGGAACCATTCCAATCATCGAGGACGCAACCGCAGCCGTACTTGAAGTGTTCCCCAGTTTTGAACGCCTTAAACTGCTGCGTCACTGGGCCGGCATGCTTGACATGACTTTCGACGGCAGCCCGATCATTTCCAAAACTGATGTCAAAGGGTTTTATGTGGACGTTGCCGGCAGCGGAGGGTTCAAAACTACCCCGGCAGCCGCGAAAACATTCGCGCACCTGATCGCAAATGATGAACCTCATGTACTGACCGGCGAACTCGGTCTCGACCGCTTCCACTCCGGCAGGCTCGTACCTGAAGGCGGCGTTTCCGCCAACCACTGAGACGACCATTCATGCTGCTCATCCCTTGCCCCTTTTGCGGCGAACGAGAAGAAGACGAGTTTGTTTTTGGTGGCGACGCGAAACGCGAGCGTCCGACAGACCCGACGTCCACTTCTACCGAACAATGGGTGGACTACGTCTACAACTCCAACAACACCAAAGGCGAATCACTGGAGTGGTGGTGGCATGCCCAGGGCTGCACCAAGTGGTTCCGGATCACGCGCAACACCGTGACCCACGCCATCACACCTGAGAGCGATCGCTAATGACGCGGCTGCAACACGGCGGATCGATCGACAGAGACCAGCCGCTCGAGTTCACCTTTAACGGAAAACGTTATCAGGGATACGCGGGTGACACGCTGGCCTCGGCGTTGCTTGCCAACGGCGTTCGACTGATTGGCCGCAGCTTCAAGTACCATCGCCCCCGGGGGATAGTCACGGCCGGCGGCGAAGAGACCAACGCACTGGTGCAGATCAATGGCACCGCCGACGATCCCGGCTTCTCTGAACCCAACGTTCGGGCCACAACGCTCAAGCTCACGCACGGCCTCGACGTATCAAGCGTCAACTGCTGGCCGAATCCGAACCTGGACGTGGGGGCGATCAATTCTCTGCTGTCACCACTGCTGCCTGCCGGGTTCTACTACAAGACATTCATGGCCGGTCCCTGGGATCGCTATGCCGGTGCGATCCGACGTGCCGCGGGTCTTGGCCGGGTGCCCAAAGTCCCGGCAAAAAAACGTTATGAACGACGCTATGCCCACACCGATGTGCTGGTGATTGGCGCGGGACCCGCCGGATTACGGGCAGCGCTCGAGGCCGCAAAATCAGGTGCAAGCGTGATGCTGGTTGATGATCAGGAGACCCCGGGCGGTCACCTGCTGGATGTCAAGTCAGGTGATGGCAATCACGCTGCCATACAGGCACTTGCTGCAGACCCGCAGACCGCTGACCTCATCAACTACGTTCCGCGCACAACGGCAACCGGATACTACGACCACAACCTCGTGGTCGCGGTGCAAAGACAACCCGATGACGCCCCCTGGATTTACGAAAGACTGTGGCATGTCAGAGCCCGTGAAGTGATCCTGGCAACTGGCGCCGTCGAGCGCCCTCTCGTGTTCGTCAACAACGACAGACCGGGCGTCATGCTCGCGTCGGCCGCGCGCACCTACGTCAACCGATACGCTGTCGCGCCGGGTCAGCGGGCGGTGTTCTTTACAAACAACTCGTCCGCGTACGGCGCAGTTTTCGATCTGGCTGATGCAGGCATCACGATCGGGGCAGTCATCGACGCTCGTCCGGAGCCGGAGCAGGACCTGATCGCTGCATGCCGTACTCGAGGCATCTCCGTCTATCCCAATTCAGTGGTGATCAAAGCTACCGGCAAAAAGCAGGTCGCCCACGCCACCATTGCGTCTCGCTCAGATCTCACGCGAACACGCGACGAAGCCTGTGATCTGCTGTGCATGTCGGGCGGCTGGAATCCGCTGGTTCATCTGCACTCACACTCGGGCGCCAAACCTGTCTACGACGAACGCATCGCAGCTTTCGTACCCGGCGAATCGGTACAAAACGAACGCAGCGTCGGTGCATGTAACGGTGACTTTGATTTCGACACCGAGACCTTTGACATCGACGCGTTGTGGGAAGTGGGCCACAACGGCACGACGGGCAAGGCATTCGTTGACTATCAGAACGATGTCACCACGGCGGACATCGACCTCGCGCTTCGTGAGAACTTCCAGTCCATCGAGCACGTCAAGCGCTATACCACCGCAGGTATGGCAACGGACCAGGGCAAGATGGGCAACGCCAACGTGATTGGCGTCGTAGCCCAGCGGCTCGCGCAACGCCCTGACGACATCGGCACCACGACCTATCGCCCGCCGTTTACCCCCGTAAGCTTCGGTGCGCTGGGCGGCGCCGATCGTGGCGCTCTCATTCTGCCCACGCGCAACACGCCCATAACGCCGTGGAACCTGGAACACGGCGCATCGATGAACGAAGCCGGCGCTAACTTCAGACGTCCGTTCTGGTTCCCGAACCCGGGCGAATCTGACGCCAGTGCCATCGCCCGGGCCGCGATAGCTGTCCGCAATGGCGCCGGCATTTACGACGCGACCCCGCTCGGCAAGTTCGAACTGCACGGACCGGACGTGCCCCAACTACTTAATCTGCTTTACACCAACCGGTTCGATGATCTGAAAGTGGGCCACGGCCGCTTTGGTTTGATGCTGCGCGAGGACGGCCGCCTGCTCGATGATGGCGTGACTTTCCGGATGGAGGACCACTGGTTGATGACCTGCGGCACGGGCGCGGCAAGCGGCGTCCTGATGCACATCGAACGTCTGCTGCAGACCGAACTTACCCACCTTAAAGTTTATGTCGTCAACGTCACCAGCCAATGGGCCAACATTTGTGTTTGCGGGCCGCAGTCCCGAGCGGTTCTGCAGTCCGCGGGCGTCGACATCGATCTGTCAGGTGACTTCAAATTCATGCAGATGAAATCCGCCAACGTTGCCGGCGTTGCGGCGCGCGTCGCGCGCGTCAGCTACACCGGGGAGCTCAGCTTTGAGATCAACGCCCGAAGACGCGATGCCCTCGCCCTGTGGGAAGCTCTGATTGCGGCGGGTAAACCGTTTGACATCACGCCAGTTGGATCGGAGACCAGCGCCGTTCTTCGAATCGAAAAGGGGTTTATTTCGGCCGGGACCGAGGGTGACAACATCACCAACCCGTTCGACGCTGGCCTCGGCTGGATCGTCGACATGGATAAACCGGACTTCATCGGCAAGCGAACACTGATGCGCGATCTGGAGCACGACATACCCCGTCAGCACGTCGTCGGATTACTGCCCGAGGATCCCGAGTTCGTCGTGGCAGAAGGCAGCGCGCTTCTTCCTCGTGAAGGCTCGAGAGACTTTCAGGGTCACGTCACCGCGAGCTGCTACAGCCCGACACTCGATCGACCGATAGCGCTGGCGCTGCTTAAAAACGGCAAACAACGACACGGTGAAGAGATCGTGGTCTCCGGCCTCGATCGGTCGATTAAAGCCGAGGTCACCAAGCCCGTGTTCTACGACCCCAAAGGCACGAGGATGCGGTCGTGAACGGATACCGTGTCAACATTCGCAGGCTCGACGACGTTGCGCTCGTCAATCTGCGCTGCTCTCAAGATACCGCGGCCCAGCTGACCCGAAAGCTGCCGTTCGAACTGCCAACCGCGCCAATGCGCGCCAGCGAATCGACCGAGGGACTTGTCGCGAGACTCGCCCCGGATCAGTGGTGGATTCGCACGACCCTGGATCGGGAACAGGCGGTGTTCAGCAGTCTCAAAGACAGCACGGTGAATGAGTTTGCCGCGGTTACCATCATCAGCGATCACTTTCAGGGCTTTGAAATTGCTGGCGACAACATCGATCCGGTTCTGGCGCAGGCAACTTCCGTCAACCTGAATACACTTAACGACGGTTCGGTCACACGCGGCAAATTCGCGCGATCCGGCGGCACGATTTTTGTCATCGAACAAAGCAAACGAGTGCAGGTCTTTGTTGAGTCAAGCTACGCTGATTACATCGAGGCCTATCTGGCTTCCATTGCCGGCGCCACCGGAAGCCGAGATTAAGCGAATCAGTTATCGGATAACGCGAGTCTCGCGCCCAGAAAGCCGAACGCCCCGGCAAAGCCTCTTTTCAGCCAGACCATGATTCGCGGCGATTCAATGACGTACTGGCGCGCCGCCGACGCAAAGGCGCCGTAGAGCACAAAAATCACAAACGTCATCAACATGAACACTGCGGCGAGCAGAACCATATAGCCGATCGTGCCTCCCTGCTCCGGCACAAACTGCGGCAGAAATGCCAGAAAGAACACCGACAGCTTGGGGTTCAGCACGTTGAGCAACGTGCCGGAAATCGCCGTACGCCAGTACGACTGCACCGTTTCATTAGACTCAACCCGCATCACACCGTCATCGCGCAACACGCTCCAGGCCATGTAGAACAGATAGGCAACACCCGCGTACTTGATCACCATGAACGCAAGTGCGCTCGTATGAAAAATCGCAGCCAGTCCAAGAATGCTCGCACCCGCCGCGGGCACAATTCCAAAAGTGCAGCCCAACGCTGCGGCGACGCTTTGACGAAATCCACGACCGAGACCCACCGCGATGGTGTAGATCACACCCGTGCCCGGCAGAAGCACAACCACCAGCGAGGTCAAAAAGAATTCTATCGACATAATTGCAATGCTCCTGTCACGTCTTGCGTGAAACGCGCCTGTTGTGCGTAATCGATCGGCCGTTCCCGACGACAGACTGACATAAGCCACCGCGCCGTCAACGTTCGTGCTGCTCTGGAGAAGCGGATCTATCGCAGCAAAGGTTGGCCTCGCGCATGCTGACACCCTGAGGCCATCATAGCGTTGCTGATGACGGGCCTGGCTGTCCCGATGGGCGCACCGTGCACCGCGAACTTTACGGGAATTCGCCCACATTGCGGTAGCGGGTGCGATGTTTCAGGCAATCAATTCTGGCGATCGAACGTGCCCGCGAGGCACCCGACGCGCTGTCTGGCTTCGACAACAATTCGAAGCCGTCACCGCTGAAATACTGACGGCCTTCACACCTCCATCACGCAAACTGCATCTGCGTCTCACTTAACAGGACAATTTGCACGCGCGCTGGAGCATCGGCGCTGGATGCTGGAGTTTTGGAACTATCGTGACCCGAGGCAATCCAACCCGAGACACACAGCGCGAGCCCACCTCAACGGCGGCCGCCTCAAAATCCGGCCATCACGCCCGAAACAAGCCAACAGGAAAGCCATGATGAAGACAGTCAACATCACCACAGCAAGAACCGTAATCTGCGCTATCGCCATCCTCGGCGCGATGACCATCAACAGCGCCCGGGCCGATTCCGGCCTCGTGACCAAAGCGAGCCCGTACAGCGTTGCCGAAACCATCGATCGACTGCAAAAAGTGCTGGAGTCAAAAGGACTGACAATATTCGCTCGCATCGACCACGCGGCTGGTGCCGGCAAAGCCGGTCTGGAACTGCAGCCTGAGCAGGTGCTGATATTCGGCAATCCCAAACTGGGCACCCCACTGATGGCGACAAGCCCGACGGTGGGAATCGATCTGCCGCAAAAGGCACTGAGTTACCAGGACAAGGACGGCAAAGTCTGGCTTGTGTACAACAACCCGGCGATGCTCGTTGAGCGACATAAAATCAGCGGCAAGGACGAGGTGATCACCAAGATCACGGGGGCGCTCGACAATCTGACCAACGCCGCGCTCAAGCAGTAACCGCTCTCGGCGCACACGGCGCTGACTTGCGACACGCAAAACGATTCCACGGCATATCCAGAAGCCGGAGTCGTTTTGCGCACCAACCCTGATGCAAGCGCGTCGTGGTGCCCCGGATTAGACTGACCACAACCCGAAGATTGCGGCGACGGTTCGAGGCTCGACATGACCGGGCACTTTGCGTCCACCCCCTTCGATCAGGCGGTGTCGATCAACTCATGCCATAAACACGGCAAATCAAAATAGGCCTGATCTAGGGACGGTCGTAGTCGACGACATCAACCAGCTTGCTTGCGGCGGCCCGATGTTTGGCAACATCGGCCAAATCCAGCGTATCGGGCTTGAAACTTCCCCAGCTGTTGACGATGGCAGATCGGACGACCCCGTCTTTGACGGGATATTCGTGATTGTCCTGGGCGTAAATCTGCTGAGCCTCTGCGGTCGACAAAAATTCCATTAACCGCATGGCGTTATCTCTGTTCGGAGCATGTCGGGTTAACGCCATGCCGGCGATGTTCAAATGTGCGCCTCGCCCTTCCTGATTTGGAAAAATCGGTTTGACGGCCTCGAACCATGCCAGTTGATCAGGATTGGTTGCCATGTTGCCAAGGTAGTAGGTGTTGATGATGGCAATGTCACACTCTCCTGCGGCGATTGCTTTCGCCTGAGCACGGTCGTTGCCCTGGGGCTTTCTTGCAAGATTGTCTTTCACTCCAGCCAACCAGCCTTTAGTGGCGGCGTCGCCGTTGTGCGCAATGAGAGATGCGATCAGGCCAACCATATACACATGCTTGCCTGATCGGGTACAGATTCGACCCTTGAATTTTGGATCAGCGAGATCCTCGTAACTTGTTATCTCACCGTCGGCCACTCGATCTCTGGACGCGATGACAATTCGTGCGCGAGTTGTCAGACCAAACCAGTGGCCTTCGGGGTCACGGTACTGCGACGGAATATTGGCGCGCAGCACATCTGAACTCATGGGCTGCGTAAGCCCGGCTGTTTTGACGTCAGAAAGACGCCCAATGTCGACAGTGAAAATGATGTCGGCCGGGGAAAGCGTCCCCTCCTGCTTAAGGCGCTCCACCAGCCCTTTTTTGGCGGAAACAACGTTAACCCTGACGCCACTTTGTTCCGTGAACTTGTCGAACAGCGGCTGGATCAGCTCCGGCTTACGATAGGAGTACACGTTGACCTCTTCGGCTGCGGACGCCATCGCGCTGAAGCACGAGCCGAAGAGTGTGGTTAAAACAGCGGCGAAAACGGTCGGGAAGCCTGGTGTTATCACGGTCTTGATGCCTGCGTTTGAGCTGAAAGTTTAGATCCGCGACGGCTGGTGCACGGACCTGTTCCTGGTCAAAAAATTGTGAGTTCAGAAGCGCGTCGACCGGCAAATCCAGAAAAACTCTGGGCCTACTTCTTAATGCGAATCATTCTCATGCAGATTAGCGTAACTGAATTTCCCGGCCAGCGCGAGGGGTTTTTTCGCATTCGAAAACCTTCTGCATCACCTGTCTGCGCAAGCGGGTCCGGTGCTGGCAAACGGGTGACTCTGGCGCACGCCATGCGGACGCGCCCTCGCTGCAACAGGCGCGCAAGGTTCCCGATCAACTCAGGTGATGCCTGACGCAGTAGCAACCTTGGCCCCTCTTTCAAGCAATCCAGGCGGTATTCCTCAGGCCTAATGCTTAACCCGGAGCCCTAAACGCATCGAACGCGGTCGTCATGTTCTGCAATGGCGGAAACCCTGGGTCGTGAGAATTTGGTGATGCTCGCGAGATATGCGCGTGACGACTCGGCGTTAGCTTCTCAATGGCGACGCAGACATTCAGCACGGGCTTGGTTGCAGGCACTCATCTAACCATGGGTCTTCGTTCCAGCAGCCACCGGGCGCCGTTTCACTCGCACGTCACCCCTGTTTTCAGGAACTACAACACACCAGGAGAACACCTATGATTCGTCGAAAACTCATTCAAATGCTATCCATCGCGACGCTGTCCGCAGCCGTCTTCGCAGCGCCAGCAATCGCCGGAGCCCCAATGGTCAACATGGGCGCCTCGACCGGTGGCCAGGGAGAAGGTCTCGCCATCGGTGGATTCGACCCGGTTGCGTATTTCACCGAGTCAAAACCCGTTGAAGGCAAAAGTGAATTCACGCTCGAGCACGATGGCGCGATGTGGCAGTTTGCGAGCATGGAGAATCTTGAGAAATTCAAGGCGGACCCAGCCAGCTTCGCACCCCAGTACGGCGGCTACTGCGCCTACGCCATTACCAAAGGTAAAACCAAGTCCATTGATCCAGCGGCATGGAAGATCATTGACGACAAGCTGTACCTGAATCACACCATGGCGGTGCAGGAGAAGTGGCTGAAGAACAGCGCTAAAGATATTCAGACTGCTGATGCCATGTGGCCAGCGGTTCTGAAGTAAGGCTTCGGACAGCTGCAGCAAAGGTCGAGTTCGCGCGTCTGCTCGCCGGACTCGACCCGCCCGAGTATTGGCTTAACCCGTCTGGTCAGGCAGTTTGATACCGGGAACCCCCGACTAGTCGAAGTACTCGTCGTGGTTTTTATGGATATCGGCGATGGTGCTGTCCAGACGGCTCAGATGCAGACGTGTGGCCGCCATCGCCTTCTCGGCCGAGCCCTCACGCAGCGCGTCGGCCACGGCCTGATGATCTTCGACAAGCGTTGCCGCTTCACTTTGTCGACCTAAACTCAGTACGCAAAGTCGATCGACCTTCTGTCGACACTCCTGAATCGTCTCGATCGCGTGATCGCAACCCGCGAGATCGAAGATATGCTGATGAAATTCAGTATCAAGACGGTGGAACAATCCTGGATCGTCCGCCTCGATGGCGCTTCGTTGCTGCTCGAGATTCTCATCCAGCGTGGCCGTGCTTGATTCGTTCCACGCGAGGCAGGCGCAGCGAATCACTTCAAGCTCCACCGCAAGACGAACGAACCGGGCATGAGCGATTCGCTGCATTGAGAAACCACGCACCTCGGTCGCGCGTTGCGGGCGAATAAGTAACAGGTCGAGATTATCCAGTCGACTGAAGGCGTCCCGCACCGGCTGTCGCGAAACACCGAAGCGGCGCGCGACCTCGGCCTCGGACAATTTGGTCCCAGGCAGCAGCTCCAGCGACACGATTTCCTTATGCAACTGTTCAAACACCACATCGGTCGTGGTTTTTCTTTCAATATCTTCAGCGAGTTGTCGCATACAGCCTCGATCTCTAATTGGAATCCCAACCCCGCGGCACCGCCCCGGGCAGATTCGACACGCCGGTTCAAACAGCGTGTGTTGATAGCGCAATCGCGTGTGGTTGTCGCCTGCGAACCACCCACGTCAAAAACGGAAAGCTACCGCGCCGAGCGTTGACAATACTAGAATACTAGTTGCAGACTCCAGCGATACTAGGATACCAGTTCACGGCACTGTCAACGTTCACGGCCTCGGCCGACGAGTCCAGCAGCGTGTGAGCACGGCCACTTATAATATGGCCAGTACACCGGTATCCCGACGAGCTGATGGCTCAGCGCAAGTGGCATTTGGAGATTACTGACTTGGCAAACACCAACACACAGGACCACAGCTCGAACTCGCTCTCGGGGCAAATTGCGATCGTCACGGGCGGCGGACGGGATATTGGCCGCGCGTGCGCGATGCGTCTGGCCGCCTCGGGCGCGGCCGTGTCAATCAACTACCTGAACTCCTCCTCCGGCGCGAACAGCGCCGTCGAAGAAATAAAAAGCCATGGCGGACGAGCCATCGCCGTACAGGGAGACATGACATCGGATGCAGACGTGTCGTCGCTGGTGGCGGAAACGACAAAAGCTTTTGGTGATCGCATCGATATTCTGGTGCACGTGACGGGTGGTTTAATCGCCCGCAAAACCATCGCGGAGATGGATATCGAGCACTGGAATCAGGTGATGGACCTGAACACCACTTCAATGGTGCGAACAATCAAAGCCGTTTTGCCACATATGTCTAACGGTGGATCTATCGTCGGTCTCGCAAGTCAGGCTGGACGCGACGGCGGTGGACCTGGCGCCGTAGCCTACGCGGCGTCCAAAGGCGCGGTGATGACCATGACGCGTGGACTCGCCAAAGAGCTCGGGCCCGACATCCGCGTCAA
>CALHMG010000268.1 GCA_938034705.1 uncultured Gammaproteobacteria bacterium | reverse complement strand
GTCATGGCGTTGTCCATGGAGGACGGTACGCTGCACAGATTTCGCGCGAGAATGGTTGTGCTCGCGACCGGCGGCTACGGTCGTGCCTATTTCTCGGCAACGTCTGCCCACACCTGCACCGGTGACGGCAACGCGATGGCTCTGCGTGCCGGGCTGCCGCTTGAAGACATGGAATTCGTTCAGTTTCATCCGACCGGCGTGTACGGCGCGGGCATGCTGATCACCGAAGGCTCGCGAGGGGAGGGTGGCTATCTGACCAACTCCGAAGGCGAACGATTCATGGAGCGCTATGCGCCCAACGCGAAGGATCTGGCCTCACGGGACGTGGTGAGTCGCTCCATGTCCATGGAGATCCGGGAAGGCCGCGGTGTCGGCGAAGATAAAGACCACATCAACCTGCACCTGGAACACCTTGGCCCGGAGGTCCTGGCTGAGCGACTTCCGGGTATTTCCGAGACCGCACGCGTGTTCGCCGGAGTGGATGTGACCAAGGCGCCGATTCCGGTGCTGCCGACCGTCCACTACAACATGGGCGGCATCCCGACCAACTACAACTGCGAAGTACTGAACAAGCACGCTGACGGAAGCGAGTCGATTGTCCCGGGGCTCATGGCGATCGGTGAGGCGGCTTGCGTATCGGTGCACGGTGCAAACCGGCTTGGGTCGAACTCGTTGCTCGACCTGGTGGTCTTCGGTAGAGCATCTGCGCTGCATGCGGCAGATGTTCTTGGAAAGTCCTCGCCGCCGAAAGCGCTCAAGCAGGACGCTGGCGATGAGGCTGTGGCACGCATGGACAAGGTTCGTTATGCCGATGGCGGTACGCCGACGGCCGAGCTTCGTCTTGAGATGCAGCGGACCATGCAGAATAACTGCGCCGTATTCCGAACTGGCGAAATTCTTGAAGAAGGTGTGCAAAAACTCACCGAAACTTACAAGAAAATGCCTGACCTTAAGGTCAGTGATCGATCGCTGGTGTGGAACTCGGATTTGATCGAAACCCTCGAGCTGACCAACCTCATGGATCAGGCGATGGTGACGATGGCTTCAGCCGAAAACCGCAAGGAGAGTCGGGGCGCCCACGCGCGTGAAGACTTTTCTGAACGTGACGATGAAAACTGGATGAAGCACACGCTTGCGTGGATTGATGACAAGGGCGACGTCAGAATCGACTACCGGCCCGTGGTGATGGAAACACTGACCGATGAAGTCGAAGTGTTCCCGCCGAAAATCAGGAGCTACTGATCTCCAACAGAAATTACTCCAGCGGAAATCGGGACTCGCACGGGTTCAACGCAAGACAGATATTTTCAGACAGATTCTAGACAGACAGGATTTTTGGGAAGCAAAAGCCATGGCAGAATTTTCACTACCGGCAAACTCGATCGTCAAGAAGGGCAAGCGATTCGATGCGCCTGCAGGCGCAAAGCGCACGCGCAAGTTCGAAATCTATCGCTGGTCGCCAGACGAGGGTGAGAATCCTCGAACAGATACTTACGAGATCGATCTCGACAAGTGCGGCCCGATGGTTCTGGATGCGCTGATCAAGATCAAAAGTGATTCGGATCCGTCGCTGACTTTTCGCAGATCCTGTCGCGAGGGAATCTGTGGTTCCTGTGCGATGAATATCGACGGTACCAACACCCTCGCGTGTCTCAAGCCGATCGACGAAGTCAAAGGTACGGTCAAGATCTATCCGCTGCCGCACATGCCTGTGGTAAAGGATCTTGTGCCGGACATGACGAACTTTTATGCCCAGTACTCTTCGATCAAGCCGTGGCTGCAGGCAGAGTCTCCGCCGCCGCCAGACGCTGAGCGCCTTCAGTCAGAAGAGGAACGTGACAAGCTGGACGGACTGTACGAGTGTATTTTGTGTGCGTGCTGTTCGACGAGTTGTCCAAGTTACTGGTGGAACAGCGATCGCTATCTCGGCCCGGCAGTCTTGCTGCAGGCCTATCGATGGATCGCGGACAGTCGCGACGAAGCAACGGGTGAACGCCTTGACGATCTCGAGGATCCGTTTCGACTCTACCGTTGTCACACGATCATGAACTGTTCCCGAACCTGTCCGAAAGGCCTGAACCCGGCGAAGGCTATCGCCGAGATCAAGAAACTGATGGTCGAGCGGCGATAGTTCCGCTGCGAAACGCACGATGACCGATCGCTCACGTCTGCGGTGGCGATGCCGCCGCGGTACCAAAGAACTCGACATCATGCTGATGCGATTCTTTGATCGTCATTTTGACGATCTGACGCTGCCCGAGCGCAAGAGTTTCGAGAAGGTGCTCGAAGCCCAGGATCCGGAACTTACCGACTGGCTCTTCGGGCGCTCGAGCCCGCACGAGAGTGCGTTGACAGATATTGTTGAACGAATTCGAAATACCCCTCACGTTTGATGTCAACACGCGGCGCATTGTTCGGATTGTGATGATCTGGTGCGCTTTGGTTTACCTCTGTGGCGTTGTTGCGATAGCGAACAGTGCACTGTTTGAGTCTGCCGGTCCGGCGCTTTGTTTTGTGCTTGGATGTGGGGTGCTGTTTCTTGGGCATCGTACTTTGAGGCGGTGCAGAGCCTGGTCGTCGCTTATCTGCACATCGCGCGGTGCGCTGGCGCTCGTTGCCCCCGATGGTGCTGTCTGTCATGTCAGTCTCACCGGGCAGAATCTGGTTTTGCCGGGGCTGTGGTTGCTTCAAATTCGTGGCGCTCACCCCAAAGTTGTGGCGGTCGACCTGCATCACAGATCCGGTTGGGATGTAGCCGTGTTGCGGCGGCGTCTGCGAACCGCGGGGGACAATCGTAAATTGCTGCATAATCCAGCGGTCAA
>CALHMG010000267.1 GCA_938034705.1 uncultured Gammaproteobacteria bacterium | reverse complement strand
GCTTTTCTGTGACACTTGCCATCTGCGCATCGACATCGTGTTGTTCAGCAAGATCAAGCGCATATCGAACATCCTTGAGTGAATAGATGCTTCGAAACTGGTCATCCGGATAATCGCCTGACGTCATGTAGCTGCCATGTCGACGCAACACAAAGCTGTCGGCCGAACCGGACTTGAGGATGTCGAACAGACGATCACGCGGGACGCCTGCCCGGGTACCGATAGCCATCGCCTCACACAAAGCCGATACTGACTGGAACACCAGCATGTTGTTCATCAGCTTCACAACCTGCCCGGTTCCAACATCACCGCAATGAGAAATATCGGTGCCCATGCATTCAAGCCAGGGCTTTATTTGGCCATAAACTGCATCGCTCGCGCCTACCATTATTGCCAGTGTCCCGTCTTGTGCGGCCGGCACCCCTCTGGCGACGGGCGCATCGGCAAAAGCCACATTTTTATCGGCCAAAGCGCTCGCTATTTCGCGGTCCACCATGGGAGTGGCGGTCGTCATATCCACGATGGTCTGACCGGCGCGGGCATTTTCAACCAGTCCGCCGTCGCCGAACGCGAGTTCCCTGATCTGGGGCTCCCCGGGCACGCATATAAAAACGGTATCCGCAGCCGCCATGAGTTCGGCCACATCGCCCGCCAGCGTGATGCCGCGTGCTTCCGCCTGCGCCATTCGATCCGAATCGATGTCAAAGCCGATAGTCTTGAGGCCGGATTTTTTCGCGAGGTTTGCGCACATCCGCCCTCCCATTACGCCAAGCCCAATATACCCAAGTGTCGCCACGTGTTTTCTCCCTGTCGAATCTGCAAGCTGGTTGTGTCAGCCACCACGATACTCGCAGCGAAATCACAAACCAAAAAAAAGCGCCGCAGTGCGGCGCTTTTCTGAAGGCGGCGTTCCGCTTGAGAGCATTAGCTCCAGCCGATCTGCGCCTTCATGTCTTCGCGGTTAATTCCAGCCACTTCGTTTGGCGCGGTCATCGCATCGCGACGGAACGGCTCACCAAGCTCCTGGTTGATAATCGCCTCAATGAAGGTAGTGATACCTTTCTTCTGGTCTTCAATAGACTGAGCCAGCATCGCCGTAAACTCTTCAGCGGTCGTCGCCTGAACACCTTTGAGTCCGCATGCGTTTGCGATATCGGCGTAGCACACCTCAAGATTGAGTTCGGTGCCGACAAAGTTGTCCTGGTACCAGAGAGTCGTGTTGCGCTTCTCCGCGCCCCACTGATAGTTACGAAAGATGACCATGGTGATAGCAGGCCAGTCACCGCGGCCAACTGCCGTCATCTCGTTCATGGAGATACCGAACGCACCGTCACCGGCAAAGCCGACAACCGGCACGTCAGGCTCGGCGATCTTGGCTCCCGTAATCGCAGGGAATCCATAACCACACGGTCCGAACAGACCCGGCGCCAGATACTTGCGGCCGGTTTCAAAGCTTGGGTAGGCGTTACCGATCGCGCAGTTGTTGCCGATGTCTGACGAGATGATGGCGTCCTTGGGCAGCGCTTTCATCACCGCACGCCATGCCTGTCGTGGGCTCATGCGATCGGGCTGTGCGTTACGCGCACGCTCGTTCCAGGTTGTGCCGGGATCATCATCTTCATGATCCATTTCGGCAAGCTCCTTGTTCCAGTTAGCTTTGGTGTCCGCGATCAACTTCAGACGTGCGTCACGACCGCTGTCGCCGGCTGTGTCTGACAAACGATCAAGAATCTGCATCGCAACCAGCTTGGCATCACCCTGAATCGGAACCGTTACGTCTTTGGTAAGACCGATGCGGTCAGCGTTCATGTCGACCTGAATCACCTTGGCGTCTTTCGGCCAGTAGTCGATCCCGTAACCCGGCAACGTCGAGAACGGATTGAGTCGGGTACCCAGAGCGAGAACTACATCCGCTTTGGAGATCAGCTCCATACCGGCCTTGGATCCGTTGTAGCCGAGAGCGCCACAGTGCAGATCGTGACTGCCCGGGAACGCATCGTTGTGCTGATAGCCGCAGCAAACCGGCGAACTCAAGCGCTCTGCCAGTTCACGCGATGCATCAATGCCTCCAGAAAGCACAACGCCAGCGCCGTTCAGGATGACGGGGAATTTTGCGTTGGACAGCAGCTTGGCTGCTTCGTTGATCGCGGCCAGACCGCCTGAAGGGCGCTCAAGACGAACGATCTTCGGCATTTCGATATCGATAACCTTGGTCCACATGTCACGCGGCACGTTGATCTGCGCGGGAGCAGAACCACGAAACGCCTGCTCGATAACGCGGTTCAGCACTTCACCGATGCGTGTCGGGTCGCGGACTTCTTCCTGATAACAAACCATGTCCTCGAACAGAGCCATCTGCTCGACTTCCTGGAAACCACCCTGTCCAATCGTTTTGTTCGCGGCCTGGGGCGTCACCAGCAGCAGCGGCGTGTGATTCCAGTACGCCGTCTTGATCGGTGTTACGAAGTTGGTGATACCGGGACCGTTCTGCGCGATACACATCGACATCTTGCCCGAAGCACGGCTGTAGCCGTCAGCCATCATGCCGGCGTTACACTCGTGAGCGCAGTCCCAGAACGTGATGCCTGCAGCGGGGAACAGATCAGAGATCGGCATCATCGCCGAACCGATAATTCCAAATGAATGTTCGATGCCGTGTTGTTGGAGTACCTTTACAAAGGCCTCTTCAGTTGTCATTTGAGCCATAGTCAGATCTCGCTTGGTTTCTTGTAGTATCGCCGTCAGCCAGTCCCATTACGGGTCAGCGCTGGCACTTGTACGTACGGAAGGTGGTAGGAAGAATAAGGATCGGCCGTGCCGGAGGCGGCCAAGTGTACTAAATCATTCGCCTTCACTTAAGCTTTGGGGCTTTTAATTGGGTGTTCTGATAGCCAAAGTGCGGGTCGACCACGCTCGCCAGTGGTCCAAATTGCACTCTCTGGCCTACCGCATCATCGACGACTGGCACTCTGACGACCGGTAGCGTGACAAAACACCTTATTTGGGACTTCGAACACCACACTCGCGAGCACAATCCAGATGACGGAAACGAAAAAGGTCGCCTGCATAGGCGCCGGATATTTCAGCCAGTTTCACTATGATGCATGGCGTCGTATCGAGGGTGTCGAGCTTGTCGCATCGGTAGATCTGAATCTCGAATCGGCCCGGGCCACTGGCCTGCCCGCCTATGATGATATCGAGGCGATGCTGGACGCCAAGAAGCCGGACATCGTTGACATCATTACGCCGCCACCCGGTCACTTCGACGCGATCGCGAAAACCGTGCGCGCCGATGTGAAGGTCGTCATCTGCCAGAAGCCATTCTGCACTTCAATCGAACAGGCCAAAGAGGCCGTCGCGCTCTCAAAAAGCCACGACACACCCGTTGTCGTGCACGAGAACATTCGCTTTTCGCCGTGGAACCGCAGAATCAAACAATCGCTTGATCAGGGCGATATCGGAGACGTTCTGCAGGTCACGTTCAGGCTCCGACCCGGTGACGGTCAGGGACCCGATGCCTATCTTGAACGGCAGCCCTACTTTCAACAGATGCCAAAATTTCTCGTTCACGAGACCGCGGTTCACTGGGTCGACACGTTTCGATTCCTGCTCGGTGAACCTGAATCCGTATTTGCCGATCTGCGGCAGATGAATCCGGCTATCGCCGGTGAAGACGCCGGACACATCCTGTTCTACTACCCCAACGGCGTTCGGGCGATGTTCGACGGCAACCGACTTCTTGATCACGCGGCAACCAACCATCGTTGCACGATGGGCGAAGCGCTCATAGAAGGGACCTCCGGCACGATTTCTCTTGCCGGTGACGGCTCGGTCAGTTTGAGAAAGTTCGGTGAGCTTGATTCAACCGAACTTCTGGCGCCCAGTACCGCAACAACTTTTGGCGGCGACTGCGTTTTCTTTTTGCAACAGCATGTCGTCAACGCGCTCAACGGCAAGGGTAGCCTTGAAAACACCGCCGAAGACTATCTCAACGTGCTGGAAACTGAAGCCCTGATCTACGACTCAAGCGAACGTGGGCAGCGACTGAACCTGAAGCAGAATCCGCCACAGTGACGGGCACCTGAAACTCAGCCCGCCGTACCGGACTCGGCCAGTCGTTCGACGGGTCGATCGTCAATCGGCCAGTGCAGTATCGCCGCAATGACGCCGAGACCTGCCGATACCCACCACACGATGTCGTAACTTCCGGTGCTGTCGAAAATCCTGCCGCCAAACCAGGCACCGCAGAAGTTGCCAATCTGGTGACTGACGAAGACGATTGAATACAGAGTGGCCATATAGCGGGTACCAAAAATCTGCGCGATCAGTCCACCCGTTAAAGGAACCGTCGCGAGCCAGAACAAACCAATGGCAACACACAACACAGGTATCGTCGTCGTTGTCGCGGGCACCAGCACAAAGGCCACCATCACCACGGCTCGAGCCGCATAGATTGCCGCGAGCAGATGCTTCTTGCGTTTAAAGCCGCCAAGATAACCCGCGTACCACGCACCAATCATATTGGCGAAAGCGACAATCGTCAGGGCAATGGCACCAAGCTCGTCACCGAGCCCCTTGTCAGCAATGAAGGCTGGAAGATGGGTCGCCACAAACTGCACCTGAAATCCACAGACAAAGAACGCGACCGTCAGCAGAAGAAACCCCGAGTGGCCCCGCGCTTCATTCAGCGCCTGGGGAAGACTCTGGGCATTCGTGCGTGCTGGCGCGGATTTGCCGGCAAATCCCAGACACGCCGCGACCGGAATGAGAATCGCAAAACACGCCGCGAATATCAGCAACGCACCCTCCCACCCGTTGTTGACGATGAGACGTTGCATGACCGGTATGATCAGCAGCTGACCGCCCGTTGCACCTGCGGTAACGATGCCAAGCCAGAGCGAGCGCTTTTCTTCCGGCGCAACACGTCCGACAGCCGCCAGCATCACCGGCATACCGCATGCGCTCACACCCATGCCGACGAGCAGTCCACCGCCCAGCATCATGGATGACAGCGAAGTCGAGTAGGCCATGATCGCCAGCCCCGCGGCGTAGCAGACGGCGCCCAGCAATACGACACGACCCGTACCCCACTTGTCCGAGATAACTGCCGCAAACGGCGCCGCGAATCCGTTAAGCAGTGCCTGGACGGCAAAGACCAGCGACAGCGTCTCGCGTCCCCAACCCAGGTCCAGCGTCATGGGGCGCATGAACAACCCGAAACTCTGCCGACTGCCAAACGCCAGCGCCACCACGAGGACGCAGCAAATCAGCACAACGATGCCGAGCCGGTGGGACGAAACCGTGTTTGATCTGTTCATTAAAGCTTGCTCACCTGAAGCCCGTCATGAGGCGCGACCGATCCGCGTCCATCAGGAAAGGGATTCGTAAATTGCGTTTTTCATTTGCGTACGAATCGGATAGGAGCTTGACGGTATCAGCTGGGTCATGAACACGGCGATCGTCTTCGTCTGCGGATCGATAAAGTGATAGGTGCTCGCCATACCGCCCCAGGACAGCTCGCCCTTTGATGCGAGCACCCCGGCGCGTTGAGGGTCGAGCACGACGGCATAACCCAGACCAAAACCGACGCCGTCCATGGTGGTTTCAAGAAACACCGACTGGCCAAGATCGCCAAGGTCTTTGCCCTCGGGAAGATGATTCGACGCCATCCGGGCGACCGTGTCCTCTTTGAGAATCCGCACCCCTTCCCGCTCCCCACCGGCCAGAATCGTTTCACAAAAAATCATGTAGTCGTCGATCGTTGACACGAGACCGCCGCCGCCGGAAAAAAGATTCGGTTTCTGAATAAAGCGACTGGTCTCGGGATCATCCTGCAGACTGAACGTCTGAGTCGCAGGCTCATGCTGATAGCACGCGGCAAACCGGGCGCGTTGATCGGCCTTCACGTAAAAATCTGTCTCGCGCATGCCGAGAGGACCGGTAATGTGGTCGATCAGATACTGATCGAGGGACTGACCTGAAATGATCTCAACCAGCAGGCCAACAACGTCGGTTGCAAGACTGTAGTTCCAGCGTGTTCCTGGTGAAAAACACAGCGGCATCTTCGCGAGTGCCTCGACCCGGTCCGCCTGGGTGCTCGCACCCGGCGGCGCATAGACCCGGTCGCGGATATACATCTGGTCGACGGGATCATCCGGATTGAACCCGTAGGTCAAACCGGAGGTATGGGTTAGCAAGTCACGAACAAAGACTGGTCGATCCGGTTTTACCGTGGTGTAGCGGTCGGCGTCGCCGCCTTCAAATACTTCGACATCCGCAAACGCAGGCACATATTCGTACAGCGGGTCATCGAGCGTCAGCCTGCCCTGCTCCCATAGCTGCATCAGCGCGGCACTCGCGATGGGTTTTGTCATGGAATAGATACGGAACACCGTATCGCGTTCAACCGCTCGCTTGCGTTCAACGTCCATGAGCCCATGCTGCAGATAGGCTATTTCTGAAAAATCTCGAGACAGGAGAACGCTGTACCCGGGCAGTTTCCCTACGTCGACGTAGCCGTCGAGTAGCTTCTTTATTTTGGTGGTATCGACCATGGCCGAAACTTTAGCATCGCCGGCCGGTCGCCGGCCGCTGTCATTCGTGTGCCGGGAGCACCCTGCCCGTACAGCGACCGAATCCGATTCTGTAGTCCGGACCCTGCGCGTAACCTGCCAGCGTCAGAACATCCCCGTCCTCGATGAACGTTCGAGTTTTGCCCCCGCCCACGTCAACAGGCCTTTGTGCACCCCAGGACATTTCAAGCAACGATCCGAAGGAGTCCGGTGTATCGCCAGAGATGGTGCCGGTACCCAGCAGGTCCCCGACATTCATTGCGCAACCGCTGACCGAATGATGCGCAAGCTGTTGCGCCGACGAATAGTAAAGGTGTGATGCGTTGGTTCGAGAAATAACGGTTTCGTCTGATCGGGAAGCCGGCTGGATCAGCACCTCCAGCTCGATATCGTAGTTCATGGGCCCGGCATCATTCAGATAAGGCAACAGCGGCACCTCTCGAGGTGGCGCGGGCACGGCAAACGTTTCCAGCGCCGCGGCGGTAACAACCCAGGGGCTTATTGAAGTCGCGAACGCCTTGGCCTGAAAGGGACCCAGAGGCTGATATTCCCAGGCCTGGATATCGCGAGCGGACCAGTCGTTGAGCAGAACATAGCCGAAGATCATCTCCTGCGCCTGCTCGACAGTGACGCTGGTCCCCATCGGATTCGACTGCCCGACGATGGCGCCCATCTCGAGCTCGATATCAAGACGACGACACGCCGAAAACTCCGGCATCTCGTCATCCGGCGACTTGATCTGTCCACGCGGCCTTCGCACATCGGTACCGCTGACAACAACGGTTGAGGCCCGTCCGTTGTATCCAATCGGAATGTGCAGCCAGTTAGGCGGCAGCGCATTGTCCGCCCCCCTGAACATGGTTCCGACATTGGTTGCGTGCTGGCGACCGGCGTAGAAATCAGTGTACTCGGCGACGCGCACCGGCAGATGCAGTGTTGCTACGTCTTGCCGAATCAACGCCTGACCACAAAGGGGTGCGTTGTCCTTCAGCGCTGGGTCACCCGCCACCGCGAGCAAATCGGTAAGTTTCGTTCGAGTGCTGCGCCAGACATCGGGACCGAGTGACATGAAATCGTTAATGCAGTCGTTCGCGAAAACATCTTCGGACACACCCGGCAACAGTCCCGCACGGCAGACCATCGCCAGATCCAGGATGAAATCGCCAATCGCTACCCCGACCCGCCTGGCGCTGTCGCCGGGTTCACTAAACACCCCGAACGGCAGGTTGTTCAGCGGGAAATCCGTGGTGGGTGTGTTGGCACTGTCTACCCACGAATCAATACGAGCTGATCTGGTCGTCACGGTCGCATACCTCGTTCAGTCGATGCCGTCAGGAGTGCCGTTAAATTTGCGCGTGAGACCGCTCCAGCAATCGGTATAGCCGCTATCAAGTGTGTCGAGCGATGCCGCATATTGAGTGAGCTGCTGGGGCAGCCGCGTTTCGAACATGAACGCCATGGTGTCACGCAACTTCACCGGCTCAAGCTCCGCTGTGCTCGCCCGTTCAAAGCCGTCTGCGTCGGGGCCGTGGGGCAACATCATGTTATGCAGGCTCATGGCGCCAGGCGCAAAACCCTCTTCCTTGGCATCGTACTTCCCGTGCAGCATACCCATGAACTCGCTCATGACGTTCCGGTGATACCACGGCGGTCTGAACGTTCCTTCGGCCACCATCCAGCGTGGCGGGAAGATCACAAAATCCAGATTCGCGGTCCCGGGTTCAGCGGATGCCGACGTGAGCACGGTGAAGATCGATGGATCGGGGTGATCAAAGCCAATCGATCCAATCGGCGAAAAGTTATCAAGGCCGTATTTATAAGGCACGAGATTGCCGTGCCACGCGACCACGTCCAGTGGTGAATGATCGATTTCGGTTTTATGAAAAGAACCACACCACTTGATGCATACCTGACAGCTGTGCTCCAGATCTTCATACGCGGCAACCGGCGTTTTGAAGTCTCTCGCATTGGCGAGACCGCTGCCGCCGATCGGCCCGCGCTCGGGCAGAGTTAGTCGTGCGCCATAGTTTTCACAGACAAAGCCGCGCGCTTCACCCGACCCATCAGCCCGTCTGACCTTGAACATCATCCCGCGAGGCACGACGGCGATCTCGAGCGGCTCCACGTGCATGACGCCGGCTTCCGAGAAAATCTCCAGAGCGCCCGTTTCCGGCACGAACAACATCTCCGCATCGGCATTCACAAAATAACTGTCGTCCATGTCCACGTTGAAAACGTAGGTATTGACGGCCATACCCGATCGACCGGTGACATCGCCCGAAGTTGTCATCGTACGCACACCTTCGAGAAACGTTGTTGGTGACGCAGCAAAAGGTGTTGGCCCCCATCGCAGCGGACCTAACGCGAGGCCGTGTTCAACAACGTGTGGCGCCGACCGCCAGTCCGGGTATTCGACGGGCGTAAACTTGCCGTTATGTCGCACGCTTGGTCGAATGCGATACAGCCAGATTCGCGCGTTGGTTGACCGGGGTGCCGTAAAGGCTGACCCGGTAAGCTGCTCGGCGTACAGACCGTAGCTGCAGCGTTGAGGGTTATTGCGGCCTTCAGGCAGCGCGCCAGGGAGAGATTCGGTCTCGAACGTATTTTCGAAACCACTCATGTACTCAAGCATTTGACTGAAACTCGTTTGATTCGCGGACGGTGTCTATCCCCGGTCAGAAGTTTCCCACGTTTACAGCTTGTCTGCAGGCAACGGCTTCGAAAACCCGTAGAGTCGGTCGCCGTTGGTATCAAACGCTCTGATTTCGAGCTGTTCTGTCGTCACCGTGAGCTCAAAGAAGCCCCAGCGGTTGGCGACAAAGTGCGCTGTTGGATCATCGAGATCCGCCATCTTTACCCCGGCCCCGCCGGCACCGGAAATGATGTGCTCAAAATTGCACTCAATCATTGGACGATGTTCAAGGTGATGAGCGTGCCCGGACATGTACAGATGGATCTTTCCGCACAGCTTTCTTTTAAGCGCGTTGCCAACGATGCCGGCATTTTTGTGCCTGCCACCGCCTGTGGATGCTGTCTTAAAAGGATGATGACCCAGAACGAATCGCCACGCCGTTTTATCGCTGAACTTGTCGAGACCATCCGATCCGCCTAGCCACGGGACTTCGCTGTCTACACCCACCACCGTCACGACATCGCCAAAATCCACGGCCCAGCTGCGCGATGGAAAGAAAAACGAAGGCGTTTGCCTGTGGCGATGAATCCACGCAGCCGGCTGACCCAGATAGTCATGATTACCCAGTACCGGATAGGCCATGAGCTTTGAAAGACATGGCGACTTGCGATAGTAATCCTCGTAGAGCGACTGCCACAGCGGATCATCCACCGCGTCGACGCCGTGTGGATAGATCAGATCACCGAGAAAGAATATCCCGTCAAAGCCAAACCCCGAACTACAGCGCTTCTCCATCGCATCGGCGACGGCGCGTTGAGACGGAAGTCCCGACCCGTTATCGCCGATAACGAGAAAACGGTAGCCGCTTTTTTTCTCGGGCACATGGGCATCGTTCGGGTGCGCCTGGACTGCGGCATCATCGACGGCTTTGGCTCGGGTGTACTTCTTTGAGACGTCAATACCGAGATCGGTCAGCCCGACCAAAAGGAGAACCAGCGCAGCAACCAGAAAAATCCGTTTTAAATTCATGAGCCCTTAAAACCCGCACCGGTCTCGACGCGGCGCGATTCGTCACGTCCGTGCGAAGAAATCGAGACCGCGAGGTAATCGGTAATCTATACGAAATCAAACTGCCGATCAGCAGATCCCGGATCAGTTCAAACGTAAATGATCTGCAAACTAGTTATCGACTAATTCAGAGAGCTCGATGATGAAAGCACGCCCACTTTTATGGCGCTCAAAACGGACCGGAACGTAACCGTGGTCCTTGGAGAGCCAGATATCCAGATATTTGTGCTCAGGCGAACCCTTTTTACGCTGTCTGATCTGATCCGCGTTGACGACGCCGAGCGTCGTTTTCAACTGGACTTCGCCCACCTTGGAGTAGGTGTAAGGTCGAATACCGTGATCGTTGATCATCGTCAGCGTGAGATCACGACCCGGCGCCGGAGGTGTCAGCATGAGCTGAACCAGTGCCGATGCCGCATCTACGGGTTTACGCGGAATCTTCTGCACCGAGCTGCCGGTGGCCTGATACGTCATTTTGGTCCAGTCGAACTCAACCATCCACTGACCGCGCTTGGACCCCTTTCGCATTTCGTCAAATCGGATCGGCAAAACATGGCCGTTCTTAAGACGGAAGCGACTTATCTGACGCTCCTCGCCAGCGCCAAAAGCCTTCGCTGCGCTTGACGGCTGAAGGTGCGACATCACCCGATACTTGCCTTTGGTGTTGCGCACGACAAACGACAGCGTACCGGCATCAACGCCATCCACGCTCGCGCTGTAGGTCGCCGAAAAGGAGTCATTGATGTCGTTGGCAGCGGCCGCCGGCTGCGCGATGGCGCCGAAGACGAGTACCACCACGGCAGCACGCGCTACCAGACGACGCAGGTCTCGGCGGAAAACACGAGGAAAGTCAGACACGGATAGTCACGGTTTAAGGGCTCGATACCTCGATTAAGAAGCACTGCGCAAAAACCGCAACCCCCAATCCGATGCGAGGCTGAACAAACTGGACTTATCAGCGTTAAATCAGGTTACAACCGACGTCTCGAGAGCATCTGCGTCCCGGACTACCCAGATCAATGAGGTAATACGGCTCAATACGGCTTGTCGCCTTTTATGGTCACACGCTTGCCCGACCTTACCTGGGGGTAGTAGTCCCAGATCGCATGGTGCATCGAGCAGCGGTTGTCCCAGAACGCGATGGAGTTGGGCTCCCAGTTGAATCGACACTGGAAGGACGCTTTGGCGGTGTGGACAAACAGAAAATCCAGAATCGCCCTGCCCTCATCTTCGGGTATGTCGTCGATGTGAGTGGTAAATGCCGCGTTGACGTAGATCGACTTTCGCCCGGTCAGCGGGTGCGTGCGAACAATCGGGTGGCTGTGCACCGGATAATCCATGTTGCTGAGGTCCTTGCCTGCCTTGCTGCCGCGATCTCGATAATTGTAGTTGCCGTCATGGGTCGCCGTCAGTTTGCCCAGCATCAGCTTCATGGGCTCGGACAGCGCATCATAGGCGGCGTACATGTTGGAGAACAACGTGTCTCCACCATGATCCGGCAGCACTTCAAGCTTAAGAATGCTCGCCGCCGGGGGCTCAGCCGCACACGAAACATCGCTGTGCCACTTGTCTCCGGCCGTGCGTTTGGTGTTTTCGTCCGCATGAATTTTGAGAATCTCCTGCGGCACGTCTTCATGTTCGTGATAGTCAGCGGCGGCCGGGTGAATGTGCAACTCACCAAAGTTGCGACCAAACTCGATATGTTGCTCCACAGAAAGGTCCTGATCGCGAAAGAACAAAACCAGATGATCGAGAAATGCCGACTTGATCCGTCCGATGTCGTCGCTGGTAGCGCGGGCCAGATCAATGCCGGAAACTTCGGCGCCAATGAGTGGCGTAACGGGTGTAATTTGCAGACTCATCTTATTAATGCTCGCTTATGCTTTGCTGTCTTTGACAAGAGTGACTACCTGATCGGGCAACTAGAGAGGTTGCTCCAGCGTGGGTGCACGATCCGCCACCGTGGTGCGATGCAGATCGCGAACGGCGTGACGGTCATAGCGCCTGGCTCGGTGCATGACTACCCGGTTGTCCCACATCACAAGATCCCACTGATTCCATTCATGCGCAAAGACGAACTGCCGCTGGGTGGCGTGTTCGTTTAAATCCCGCAGGAATATTCTGGCCTCCGGCATGGGCATGCCGTGAATCGCGCCAGCGTGAGACGCGAGATAAAGACTCAATCTGCCGGTATTCGGATGACGCCTGACCAGGCGTTGCGGGACCGGCGCATTCTCCTCGATCTCGTGCTCGTCCCACTGGTCAAATCCAAGCAGCGAACGCGAGTACAGTTGACTGTGGTCACAGACCAGGTCCATGCACTCACGCTGGGTTACGCTATCCAGCGCATCCCAGGCCGCACGCATGTCGGCAAACTCTGTGTTGCCACCGCTTTCGGGCACCACACGCCCCGAGAGCAAGGAGTATTTCGCCGGCGTCGGCTTAAATGAACTGTCCGAGTGCCAAAGCGCATTGCCAAGGCCAAACAGTCTGCGGCGATCATCACGGGGCACGATGTTGCCGTGCTGATCAAGATTCGAAATATCGTTTATCTTCATTGACAGGCGACGCTCATCCGAGCGTGCGATATCGCCAGTCGCTGTTTCCATCGGCCCGAAGTGTTCAGAAAACGCGTACTGCTGGTCGTCGTCGATCTGCTGATTCTTAAAAACCAGCACGGCATAGTGATCCATAGCCTCTTCAATCTGCGCCGCAACTTCGCTACTGACACCAGCCGCGATATCGACACCGTCGACAACGCCTGCGAAGTCCGGTCGGTCGGCCCGGGATGGTTTTATTGACAGACTCATGCTCACTGATTTCCAGTTGATCATTAGCGATGATGCCAACCTTACAAATCAGCTCCTGAATTTCAAAATATGCAGTCCCGTTTGGTGGCCTGAAGCCGACAATCGACCGCCGCCAGATCCAGGCTTCCCGGTCAGAAAACCGGCCGACAGAGGTAAAAGCACCACCGCTGCAAACAGCCGAC
Source organism: uncultured Gammaproteobacteria bacterium (assembly GCA_938034705.1). Classification (GTDB taxonomy): domain Bacteria; phylum Pseudomonadota; class Gammaproteobacteria; order Arenicellales; family CALHMG01; genus CALHMG01. The sequence continues at coordinate 6,563 of CALHMG010000267.1, read as the reverse complement.
TGGACGAGGCTGACAAATCGACGATCGATCGTGTGCTAACTTTGCGTTACGCAACCTCCTTCAGCCACGCCACGCTGCCATGGCCCCTACAGATTCGGAAGCTTCAAATCCTGTACTGATCGAAGGCCACCGACCCGTGACACCGCCGGACGGCGTGGCAACGTGGGACGTGGACCCGTTCGACGAAGCTATCCTGTCCTATCCTCGAGACTTCTACCGTGAGCTCCGAGCCCAGGGACCGTTTGCGTGGATACCCCGCTACGCGTGCCTGATGTGTGGACGCCATCAGGAGACTGAAGAAGTGTTCTCGGATCACACGCGCTTCGTTTCTTCGCGTGGTGTCGGCCTGCAGGACTTCAAACTGGAAAAGCCCTGGCGCCCACCTTCGATGCTTCTGGAAGCAGATCCTCCCGAACATACGCGCGCCCGCAAGGTTATGACCCGCGCGCTCTCGCCCAGGGTCGTCAAAGGGCTGCGCGAATACTTCCGCACCGAAGCAGACAAGCTGATCGACCGGCTGATCGATGTGGAATCTTTCGACGTCGTCACGGAACTGGCGGAAGTGTTCCCCACCACCGTGGTCCCGGCAGCCATCGGACTTAAAGAAAACAACCCGGAGTTTCTTGTCGCCTACGGCGCAATGGTGTTTGACACCGTCGGGCCCGACAACGAGATACGACGTCGTGCGATGGCAAAGGCGCCTGACGTGGTGCCGTGGATCACGCAGGCCTGCACCCGAGAACAACTTCTTGATGACTATATCGGCGCTGACGTTCATGACGCGGTAACTACTGGCGAACTGAACGAAAATGAAGCGGCGATGCTCGTTCGCTCGCTGTTCTCCGCCGGGCTTGATACCACGATTGCCGCAATCTCCAGCGCGGTTTGGTGTCTTGGGACCCATCCCGATGCGTTTGCGGCGCTTCGCCAGGATCAAGGCCTGGCAAAAGCATGTTTCGAAGAGGTACTTCGATTCACCTCGCCGGTGCACACGTTTTGCCGAACGGCCAACGTAGACACGGAAGTCGCCGGCATCCGTATTGAAGCCGATACCAAAGTTATCTGCAGCCTTGCGGCCGCAAATCTTGACGAAGAAAAGTGGCCCGACGCCAGTTCGTTCAAGATTGATCGAAAACCCATCGGCCATCTGGCGTTTGGAAGCGGCATCCATCGTTGCGTAGGCCAGACCATTGCCAGAGCAGAGGTTGAAGCGATACTGACAGCTCTCGCGACACGAGTCGGGGCTATAGAGATCACAGGTCCCGCGACCTGGCGTCCAAGCAACGCGATTAACGGGCTGGCAACGCTGCCTGTAAGGTTAACTCGACAGTGAAAAGCATGCCTGGAATAAGAATCGAATCCGACGACCTCACGCGCACCGAGGTTATCGATCTGCTTAACACCCACACGTCGCAGATGGCGCAAGGCTCGCCCGCGGACAGTGTGCACGCACTGTCGGTAGATGAGCTGAGACAGCCAGGTGTGAGTTTTTTCAGCGCGTGGATCGAAGAGCAACTGGCAGGCTGCATCGGCATGCAGGAACTCGACCGCACGCACGCCGAAGTCAAATCCACCCACACCGCGGCTGCGTTTCGCGGTCAGGGGGTCGCAGCCGGCATGCTTGAGCATCTGATTGACGTGGCGATCGACCGTGGCTATCGCCGCCTGAGTCTTGAGACCGGCTCCGCCGAACAGTTTCTGCCGGCGCGCCAACTGTACGAGCGATTCGGATTTTCCTACTGTGCGCCATTTGCGAACTACGTTGAAGATCCGTACAGCGTCTTTATGACACGCGAACTTCAGGCGCGCTGACAACATGCCTTTTGCCGACATCGGGAGTCAGCGTATCCATTTTGAAGTCACCGGCGCGGGCGCCCCGCTGATTTTGCTCATGCCCCAGAGTTCTGGCCCGCGCGGCGTGTCGGAGTTTGTACAGTTGCTGGAAAAGAATTACCAGGTCATCCGCTACGATCAGCGTGGCACTGGCAGAAGTGACAGTGCACCCGACTCGATCAGCATGCGCACGCTGGCCGACGAGGTCCAAGCGGTGATGGATACGCTGCGCCTTGAGTCGGCAAGCCTGCTGTGTCACTCCACCGGCTGTGGCATCGGCACCTTGATCGCTGCTTCGGGAGCTGAGCGTGTTCACAAGCTCATTCTTGTTACACCGTGGACACACGCCGACCCGCATCTGCATTCAATGCAGCGACTCAGACAAAACGCGGTCGAAGTCCTGGACCCGGAGCAGTACGCGCGGTTTAACGCGTCGATTTTGTTTCCGCCACAATATCGACGTGAGCATGCGCAAGGCTTCGCACAACAGGCAAAAACGGCAGCACCGGCTAACGCCAGCGATTTTCAGCGCCGCCTTGACGCTATTCTTGAATTCGACGCGCGCGAACACTATGCCGGGATCAAGGCACCAACGCTGGTTATTTCGGCCGCCGATGATCAGCTGATGCCCGCGTGGTTCGGGCGCGAGGCCAGCGACACCATCACTGAGAGCAGCTATGTCGAGCTCGAGTACGGCGGTCACATGCTGCCGGAAACAAGGACACAACGTGTGATCGACGCGATCAGAGATTTCTTATAACGCCAGTCGTCTCACCAATATTGCGGCGATTCGCTTCAGGTCTGCTCGGTCACCGCGTGACCGCGGGCCCGCAACGCCTCGACGGCGGCGGGCAGATCAGTCACCAGCAGGTAGTCTGTATCGTAGGTCGCTTCAGCGAAAACGCTCAGGCCTGCACCGGCGAGCAGCGTTGCCAACGGAGCCAGCACCCCCACTTCCTGCATGCCAAACGGTCCCTCGAGTTTCAGGCAACGCCACCCGGAGAATATCGGCCCGTCGAAATCCGGAGGCACTCGCGACTGCTTGCAAATGATCGACAGCTCGTCGCGTGTCAGCGTCATCGAACAAAATGAATCACCGCGATCCATGGCCCAGTCGGGAAACGGCGCGTCAGATGGCAGCCGGCATATCGCCAGCTCATCGGGAAGAATCGTCAGGTTTCTTTTGATATCACTCATGGGTTCACACGCATCGACCAGGTCTGCTGAAAGTCCGCAGCGACGATACCAGCCGCGTTGGGCATCTGACCACCGTGCGATCTGACGCCAGCGCCGCGTGCGGCACTATTCATTTTTTACGGGCGTTGTGTCGGTTAAACACGTTCGCAACTTTGGCGTTATCCATGACCGACGCATGAAGACGTTCGAGATGGGGCAAGTCGACTTTATGCAGATGCCAGCTGTAGAACATGGCGGTATAAATATCTGCTGCCGTCATCGTGTCACCGAGAAGAAACGGGCCTGACCCAACCGCATCGTCGAGCACGCGCAGACTCTGCACCAGACGGTCTCTTGCGGCGTCGCGCACAGCGTCTTCGGCAGCCGGATCAGTCGTAAACCGAAAGGGATAAATCATCCTGGAACCGGCTTCGTGGACGTTGACCCCGCAAAAAATTATCCAGCGAACAAATCGTCCATAGCCCTGTCCGTCCGGCCGCGGGCCGAGGCTGCTTTCAGGATGTGCGGCGCTCAGGTAGATCAGAATCGCCGAAGTCTCGGTAAGCAGCTCGCCACTGGCAAGCACCAGCGCTGGCACCTGCCCCATCGGGTTGATCTCCCGGAAACTCTCGGGCATTGGTGCCCCGGCAGTTGACGCGACCTCTGTCAGTTCAAACGGGATGCCCGCGTACTCGAATGCCGCTTCTACAGCGAGCCCGGCGGAGCCGAGCCGGTTGTACAGTCGGTACGTCATACGCGACACATCTCGCGAGCGAAGTCAGTCTAGTCGAAGATCGACACAATCAGTATGTCGGGCAGCCACAGCGCCAGCGCCGGGAAGAACAGCACCAGCATCAGCACGACACTGTCGGTACACAGGAACGGAAACGATCCCTTCATCACCCTGGTCACCGGCACCCCGGTGGTGCCGCTGACGGCAAAGAGGTTCAAACCTACCGGCGGTATCACGGCCCCCATTTCCACACACAGCGCGAACAGAATGCCGAGATGAATCGGGTCGATGCCCAGAGACACGCTGACCGGAAAAATAATGGGTACGACCAGCACCAGGATCGCAACACCGGTCAGGAACATCGACAGCAGCAGCAGAATAACAATCAGCAGCCCAAGGAACCCAAGCGGCGAAAGCCCGAAGGTTGTGACCCATTCGGCGATGTCCTGGGGCCAGCCCTTGTTGGCCAGCAGAAACTGGAACACGCCGACGCATCCAAGCAGAAAGAACACAATCGCCGTCAGGTTAACCGCGCGAATTGTGGTCGGCATGACCTTCTTGGCGAACTCAAGGCGTCCGGAAAACAAGCCGTAAAGCAGCGCGTAACAGCATGCTGCTGCGCCCGCCTCGGTTGGCGTAAACACACCGCCATACAGTCCACCGAGCACAACGAAGGGCATGACCAGCCCCCAGATCGCACCCTTGGTGGCCTCCCACAGTGCCGCGCCGCTGAACTTGCCAGCCGGCAGCTTAATAAAGTGAGCAACGGTCAGGATAATGATGGCATCACTGATCGCGAGCATGATGCCCGGAGTAACACCGGCCATGAACAGCTTCACAATGTCCGAATCGGTGAGCAGTCCGTAGAGAATGAGCGTGATACTGGGCGGAATCAGAATCGCGATTCCGCCGCCTGTGGCGACGACCCCCGCCGCCATCCAGGTCGGGTAACCGCGTTTGACCATCTCCGGAAATGCGACGAGTCCCATGGCCGCCGACATCGCCGTGGACGAGCCTGAAATGGCGCCAAACATCACCGCTGACAGCAGGGTTGCGTAGGCAAAACCACCGGGCACCCAGCCAACCAGAGCGTCCGCAAACTTGAAAAGGCGATCAATCAGTCCGGTGGCTTCCATCAGGAATCCGGCGAAAATGAAGAACGGGATCGCCATCAACGTGTATTTGTTGACGAAACTGAAAAAGGATCTGAAAACAGCCGAAGTCGACAGCGCCGGGTCAAACAATATGAAGGCCACTGCCGCCGCGCCAAGCGCAACGCCAATCGGCGCAGCGATGCTTAGCAGAAAGAACAGTGCAGAAGTTATAAAACCCACTGATGCAACCTCTTGTGTTGGCTGTCTGCGCGGCGCTCGGGCGCCGACAAATTAGATATCGATATTTTCGTCGTAGGGGGCCCAGTCAAATACCTTTTTGCCCATGAGTTCCCGTACGTCCTGATACAGATGAAAAACCGTTGCGATTGCCATCAGGGCAAAGGTTGCCAACAGCAACGCCTGAAACGGCCACAGCAAAATGATCATGCTCTGGGAAGTCCGCTCCATCGCGATGCTCCGCGCAATGGTGGGAATCCCCCACCAGGCAAGCCCGGCAAACAGCCAAAGCGATATCGCTGAGACGATGACGCGCAACCACAGCACCAGGGTGGTGTAACCACGGCGCCTGAATTCGTCAGTAAGCGCCGATACTTTAAGGTGTGATCGTCGCGCCTGGGTTACGGCAAAAAACAGAAAAATTGCGCCGACGAGACCGTAGGTCACAGCATCCTGACCCCACTGGAACGTCACGCCAAAAATATATCGCCGAATGACCTCCGCGATCGCGAGGCAGGTAGTGGCGAGCATGACCATCGCCGCGATCCTCGCAACGATACCGTCCAGAATAAATCTGAAACCGCGATAAAGCCGGTCCATCACTGCATCCATGAACGCTACCTCTTAAGATTCTTTCAAAGTGTTCCGGCAAACGCCGGTGTGCCCTGTCGCGAGCGCTTAGATAAGGCCCGCAATGAACAAGCCTCGTGGACAAGGTTTGTCCGGGTGTGAAACCTGATAAACAAAACGAGTGCGGCTTTTCGGCCGCACTCGTTCTCAAGCCTGAAAAATCAAGACAGGCGTGAGCGCAATGCTCAGCCGGCTTTTTTCTTCTTTGCTTTGTACGCGTCGAACATCGGCAGGATCTTCGAGCAGTCTGTCTTGTCCAGATCACTGCTACCAGCCGGGTTTGCGGCTACAGCAGCTTTGGCTTCCATCGCAAACTTGTCGACCCACTCATCGGCGCCGCCAGGAGTGTTGCTTTTGATCCAGTCAGAAGTCGCAGAACCGAGCTTCGCGCCAAGCGCCGCAGATTCGTCGGCCTTCATCACGTAGATACCAGGCTTGGACGGATCTTCTGTGCCGTACTTGTCAACGAGCATCTTGTCGTTACAGAAGTTCAGCTGCTTGGAAATAGGCAGCACTTCTTCAGTGACGATTTTGCCAATGATGTTCTGCTGCTCTGCACTCAGACCACTCCACCACTTGTTACTCGCGCCGAGCCAGTAGTAGTCGCCAACGATGCCGTTGATGCCTGCCACGGTGAAGAAAGGAGCCTGTTCCTTAACAACGTTGAAGCCGCCCAGGCTGGTCAGCAGTCCGTCGATAACGCCGGTCTCAAGCGCTGGTGGAACGTCGCCAAAAGCCATGGTGGTGGGGTTGGCGCCAAACGCGCCCAGCATGGCGTTTTCAGCAGGGCCCATGCTGCGAATTTTCTTTCCGGAAAAGTCGTCAGGACTGATGAGTCGCTCTTTGCCGCCCGCACCCAT
>CALHMG010000266.1 GCA_938034705.1 uncultured Gammaproteobacteria bacterium | reverse complement strand
ATTCTGGTGAACAACGCCGGTTATGGCGGCCCTATTGCGACAACACTCGATTACCCGCTCGAGGAATGGCATCGCATCATGCGCATTAACCTCGATGGCGTCCTGCATACCTGTCGCGCGGTGTTGCCAGGTATGCGTGAGCGCGAATATGGACGCATCATCAATATCGCATCACTCGCGGGCAAAGAGGGCACCCCCGGCGCTGCGCCGTATTCCGTCTCCAAAGCCGGCGTGATTGCACTGACCAAAGCACTCGGCAAAGAAAACGCGACCAAAAACGTGATTGTGAACGCGATTGCACCCGCGGCGATTGAAACCGCGATGCTCGATCAGTTCACCGAGGAGCATGTGCAGATCATGATCGACAAAAGCCCCATGGGCAGACTCGGTCGGGTCGAGGAGGTCGCCGCCCTGGCGGCCTGGCTCGCCAGCGAAGACTGCAGCTTCTCGACCGGCGCCGTGCACGACCTCTCCGGCGGCCGCGCGACCTACTGATCCCCGCAACGGGACACACACTCACCCCCGATACCCAGCGCTTCCCGCGATAGCGTCTGGGAGCTGTGCCCGAACGGGTGCGGTGCCCAATAGTGGACACACACTCGCAGGGCCGGCGACGGTGCCTGTCCCGCAACGGGTTTCACCGCTGTTTTGCAGCCGGCTTCAGCCAGCAATCTCCAGCCAATACCCAAAGGGGACACACACTCCTGGACGCCAGGAGTGTGTGTCCTCTTTGGGGTCTACGGGGCTTTGTAGGGAAATCATTGCATTAGGTGGTGGATGTCATGTAAAATTTAGGTATAGATCATAAGTAATTGTTTTTATTAGGGCCGAGCAACCCCGTTTTGCCCTGATCACGGGATGGATCCTGATGGACAGTCATAAACGCCAACGCGACCAACGACGACGCGCCCTGTTAGCGCTTGCCGGTGTCACCGCATTTTCATCCCTGCCACAGTCCTGGCGAAGGCCCATGGTGGAATCCGTAGTTCTGCCAGCCCATGCGCAGACTTCACCGTCTCCTTCATCAAGCACCGATGGCGAGGCAACGCCGCCTGAGGTCCCGGAAAGCTCCGGTGAAACAGAGAATCCACCGGCGGCCGGTATTCTTCGAGGCTTGGTTACCAGCCCGGCGACAAAGAAAGACGAAGGTGGTCCGGTCGCAGACGCCGAAATATTCATGACTTCAATGGATGGTCTGGGTGACTACTCGGTCAAGACCAGCGAAGAGGGCATGTTTTCGATCAGCCTTCCCGCCGGCCGTTACGCCGTCGTTATCGAAGCCAGTGGCTTTTACACCTGGTCAAGCTTTCCTGACGTCATGACCGTTGTCAGCGGACAACCGTTAACAGAGAACATCAGTCTCCTGCCATCCAGCTAGGGCAAGAGAAAGATGTCTGCCTCCTACGGGTCGCGAAGGATCGCGCCCTGGCAGCTCCAAAAGAAGAAGGGACACCCGCAAGGGTGTCCCTTTTTTGCTTTTCGTACTTTTAATCAACGCCGGACTCAAGAAACACTGTTAACGCGCGAGTCGTCTCCCTGTTCGATCCAGTCAAGGTGTTTCCAGTTACGATAACGAGCGAGGCCATCAAGGCCTGGAAAAAGCGTGGCCACGTTCATGCCGAACTGATCGAGACCCAGACGAATATCGCGCTTGGCCTTGACCGCGATATTCAACCTGACAAGGTTCTCGGGTGCCCACGGCTCCGCAGGATTGTTGTGCACGGTAAAGAACGACCCCTGGGCGGCCGCGCGCCGCGAAATATTGTCCGGGCGCACAATCCAGACGGTATCGATATGAAAAGGGTCGGTGTGCTGGCGGTGAGGATCCAGTCTCTGCACTGATCGATCACCCGGGAAGAAGTAGATCACACAGTCTTCGTCCGTTTCCTCATAGCTGTCACCGGCACCACGTTCAGGCCCAATCGCAAAATAGGCCGCAACCAGCGGGTTGCTCGTCCAGTCAAGCAGGCGCGTTGCCAGGCCGTGGTGCTGGGCAAGCGAAAGCCACGCCCAGTCGTCCGTCGGCACTGAATCCAGATAGGGATGCGCGTGTTGCTTGAAATCTTCAAGCAGGCGACGTTCGTACTCGGGCCGCACCACCTGCGGCGAACGGCCAATTTTTGGCACCAGATTAAAATGAGCCTCGCGAACGCCCCTGAACAGACCATAGGCCCGTCGATCACCCGGTTCGCCGTTACTCACAGACAGATGACGCACGACATCCAGTAGAGATTCGAAACAATCGATGTAATAACTGGCGGTGGACAAGACCCGGTACCGGAATAGTGGCTGAACCCGGCGAAGTCTAACCCATACAATCCCGGGGTCAGTAAGCTGGCGGACGTGAATCGGACGACAGACCATGACTGACGCACAACTTTCAACCGATGTAGAGGCTTTATGAACCTGCAGGCTCTTTATGACCGTTATCCAGACACAGACGCGCTGATTTGTCTGATCGGAGCCGGCATGTTCGGTGCGGCACTGATCGGGCAGGCGCCACGAGTACCGAAAATGCGCCTTGCCGTCGTCTGTGACCTCGATCCGCTCAAAGCCAGAGAGCTTTGCGAGGCGGCTGGATTCACCGACGTGCACGTTGTTGATAACGCGGCAGACGGGGGCAACACTGTTGCACGCGGGGGCGTCGCCATAGTCAGCGACGCGGCCATCGCGTGCGCGATACCGACTGACGTTGTTGTCGAGGCTACCGGGCATCCCGCAGCGGCTGCTGACAACGCGCTTTTGGCGATCGAGGCGAAGCGTCATGTCGCGATGGTGACCAAGGAGACCGAATCGGTTATCGGGCCGGAACTCAACGCACGTGCGGCGGAACAAGGCGTTGTTTACACGACCGTCGATGGGGATCAGCCAAGCCTCCTCATAGGACTGATGAGCCGCGCTTCGGCGCTCGGACTGGACATTGTCTGCGCCGGCAAATCCAGCGAGTACGATTTTGTGTTTGATCCACAAAGCGGAAGCGTTCGCTGGCTCGACACTGAAATAAAGGTGCCCGAACTTGGTGAAATCTGGAACGTTGGCGGACAAAACATAGCAGCGGTCATGGCACAACGATCGGAGCTGCTGCACGAGTTGCCGCAACGCACGGTTCCGGATCTCACCGAAATGGGCGTCGTGTGCAACGCAACCGGGATCCAGCCAGACGTTGCGCCACTGCACCTGCCGCTTTGCCGTACACCCGAGATACCTGATGTTTTTCGTCCCGTCAGTGACGGCGGCCTGCTTGGCCGTCAGGGTGTAATCGATGTGTTCAACTGCCTGCGCAGACCTGACGAAGCCAGTTTTGCGGGTGGCGTTTTTGTCGTAGTGGCCTGCCACGATCGCGACACCTGGCAGATCCTGAAGGAAAAAGGGCACCCGGTCAGCGCCTGTGGTGGTTATGGACTCATGTACAACCCGCAGCACCTGCTCGGCCTCGAGGCGCCGGTTACACTGATTCAGGCGAGCCTGCTGGGGCAAGGCGTACAACAGCACAACAGGCCCGTATGCGATGTTGTGGCCCGAGCCGAGCGCGACTTTAAGGCAGGCGAGACGCTGGCCATAACCAACGCACATCATCACGAAGTCGACGGCCTTTCACCATTGCTGGTTCCGTCAAAACCGGTCATCGACAACAACCCCATTCCTTACTACCTTGCCACGGACAGGCCTCTGAAACGCGACGTTAATCGTGGTGAGATCATCACCGTGAGTGACGTCGATCTGGATGCGGCGAGTTCACTCGTTTCCATACGTCATGACCAGGACCGTCGTTTTCTCCAGGTCCAGACACCCTGACCATCACCAGGATTGAATATGAGCACGCTGAGCCTTTCTCAAGACGTCACCCTCTGGTTCGATGATGTCGGGCAGGGCGAGCCACTTTTCGTGGTCTCGGGGCTTTCGGGCATCGCCAGCTTCTGGGATCCACATCTCGACGCGTTTTCCGAAAGCTACCGCGTCATCACCCATGACCATCGCGGCACTGGCAGAAGTTCCCGAACCCGCGGCGACTACAGCATCGAACAGATGGCGGGCGATGTCCTGGCCATAGCCGACAGCCTCGATCTCGACTCGTTTAACTTTGTCGGCCACTCTACCGGTGGCGCGATCGGGCAACATCTAGCCGTGCATCACGGCGCACGAATCAGAACACTTGTGCTGAGCTCGACCTGGGCCGGATCCGACAGTTACATGCAGTCCCTGTTCACGCTGCGTCGTGACGTACTCAAAGACATGGGCATGATGGCGTACAAGCGAATCGGATCGCTTCTGCTGAAGCCGCCCGCGCTCTTCAAGGACAATGCCTATCCCTCAACCGAGCAGGAAAATCCGGCGGACGCCCACATCACACTCAGTCGCCTGCAGGCGCTGCTGAGTTTTGATATACGCGATCGTCTGCATGAAATCTCCGCCCCGACTTTAGTCATGTGCACCGAGGACGATGTCATCACGCCACCGCATCTCAGTCGCGAACTGAGTGAGAAAATTCAGGGGTCCGAACTCGTCATGCTGAAAACCGGTGGGCATTTTTATCCCGACACCGATCCCGGCGACTTTCAGCAGCGGGTGCTTGAGTTTCTGGCGCGCCATCCGCGTAGGCAAGACTGAGTACGGCTAGCTGTTCGCCGATTTCGCCCGGGCACCGGTATAGAGCACCGTGCTCATGGTCGCAAGACACGCCGCCGCGGCCACCCAGAATATGGAGTCGGCGGAAACCTGATCGAGCAAAAACCCGTACATCGGTGGCGCAACAACGCCGCCAACGTTAAAGCCGGTCGAAACGAATCCGAATACCTTGCCTGTCTGTCCGGGAGGCGTCACCGAACGAATGATCATGTCACGAGACGGTGATACTGCCCCCGAACAGAATCCACCAACGACAAACAGCGCTGCGATAACCAGCAGCGGGGGTTTGAACAAAGCAACAGCCGCAATCATCACGGCCATCACCACAAAACAGCTCGCCGCAAACAGACCGTGACGCGTTGTCCTGTCGGCGACCCAGCCGCCGAAAAGCACGCCCACCGGTGACGCGAAAAGCCAGGCCGACAGAACGCTGCCGGCTGCCGCAAGGGAAATACCCTGATCGACATGCAGCGCAGAGACGCTGAACCCGGTCACGCCCCTGTTAATAAAGGAGATACCAACAAAGAAAAACAAACCGAGGAGGATCGGAGCCGTAAACAGCAGCGCAACACCGGGGCCCGACGCTTTCTCCACACCCGACCGATCGGGTCCGGCAGCAGCAAGAAGGCCATGATTCATAGCCAACGCCACCGCCGTTATTACGCCGGCGGCACCGCACAGCGCGAGACCGATTCTCCAGTCAAACCACGCGGCCAGCGCCAGGATTGTGACCGGTGCGAGCGCTTCGCCAACGTAGCCCGCAAACGTATGAAACGAGAATGCTCGACCGATGCGTTTTTCATCGACGACCTCGTTCAGAATTGCGTAGTCGGCCGGGTGGTAAACCGAGTTGGCGATGCCGGCAATACCGAGCAGCACCAACAGCGCGCCAAAAACCGGAAAAAAACCGATAAGACCAAATGCCAATCCCTCAAGCGCAACCCCTGCAATGAGAATTCTGGCGGGTCCGTAGCGGTCCACGATAAAACCCATGGGCGCCTGGGTAAATCCGGACAGAAGACTGAAGGCCGCCAGCGCGAAACCCAGTTCGGTATACCCGACGCCATAGGCGTCAGCGAGCACCGGAAACAGTGGTGCCAGCAGCAGTAGATAGAAGTGACTGAAAAAATGCGCGACGCTGACAAGGAACACAGCACGGCGCCCTTCGTGCTCCGACAGGGTATTGGCGGTCGATTCAGTCATCTCTGGGGTATCAGTTTCAGCACGCTGGAGGCGTCACGGCAAGCGAGAACGCGCCACGGTACTCACTCGCAGATGATCATGTCCAGCGCTGTATCACGGGTCGCGCTGCAGCAGGCAAATGGAAGGTTCGCTGGACGTTGACGACCGGACGGTCGCGGACAGTTGGCAAAAACCTCTGCTGAAACCCGAGTCCGCAGTTGTCGCCTAGTTGACGATTTTGCGGGTTCTTTTGGTTTCGGTTGCCACGGCGCTGACGTGCGTCGTCGCGATTGCGGCGGACGACTTTGCTGATCGTGGTGCCGACCGAGCTGTAATCACCTGGGAGCCCTGAGGGTTCGCCTCGGGGCTTTGGTTTGTCACGGGTGCGGTTGTGATGGACGAAGAGGTTGTGCCAATGACCGGATCAGGCCAGACCAGGTACAGCGATGAGATCACCAGAAGCCCACAAATCGTGAATCGGATACCCAGATTCTGTAGCTTGGTTTTCAACATTTACCTCCAATACAACATGACGCGCCAAAACGCGGTAGCGCACTGTCAAAGCCTCACTGAATCGGACCCGCAAAACGGATCAGAAATAGCGGTCCGCACCTGACAGACCTGTGTAAGAGACCAGGTTTTGTTGTCAGCTGCGCTGGACGTCAAACCGAAGTTCAGCCGCCGGACGCAACTTTGGGTCTCATCAGTCTGTCAGGGCAGGCACGCTGGTCGCTGGCTCTAAAGCACGGGACAACCCACCCCAGTGGATTTCTCCTCCGAAAGCCACAACGGGCTTTCAACATGCGCTGCATGCTACGGACTCTTAGCGCAGCATTCCGTAACGAGCATCACGCAAATGGGTACTATCCGTCGACAAACGTAAACACCTCATGCCGTTCGGATGTGAGACAGGTCGCTCTTTCAGTCGTGAACGAGTGTTGCCAACGTTTTAATCGCCTGTCGCATAACGTTGCGGCGTGTACTCGCAAACCCGAGTATGAGTCCGCGACGGGTCGAATCAGTGGCGCAGAATTGGGACAGCGGCAAAACTGTTACACCCAGCGCTTTCGCACGCGCCGCGATCGCGGTGTCATCGACGTTCGCGTCGAACTCGATCGCAAGCTGCATTCCGCCGGCAACGGACAGGATTCGAGCAGAATCGCCAATTTCTGCGGCGATCAGATCCACCAGTGCTTCGCGCCGAAGTGCGTAAATTCTACGCATTCGCCGCAGATGCCGGGAAAAGTGCCCTTCGGCGATGAAGTCGGCGAGGGCGGCCTGGATCAGCAGCGGCGGTTCCTGCCCCGTATGCCTGACGGCCTGGGTAAACGCCGGCGTCAGATCAGGGGGCACCACCAGATACGCGATCCGCAGTCCGGGGAGAAGCGTTTTGGCGAAAGTACCGACGTAGAGGACCTGCCGGGAGTCGGCAAGCCCCTGCAGCGAGGGGATCGGCCGAACGTTGTAATGAAATTCGCTGTCGTAGTCGTCCTCGACGATCCAGCAGCCAGACTTCTGCGCAAACTCAAGTAACGCGAGGCGCCGGGCAACCGACAGCGTGACGCCCGTTGGAAACTGATGTGACGGTGTGACGCAGATCAGCTTCGCATCGGCATGTTCGCGTATCGCTGACTCCACATCGAAGCCATCGTCGTCGACGGTGATCGGGTGAATGGTGAGTCCAGCGCCCTCAATCGCCGCACGCGCGCTGGGATAACCCGGCTCCTCAACCAGTGCCTTGTCGCCCGCGTCTACCAGCAGTCGAACCGCAAGGTCCATTCCGGCTTGCGCCGAGCTCATGACAATCACCTGGTCAGGCAGACAACGTACACCCCTCGACGTTCGCAGGTAACTTGAAATGCCTTCGCGCAACGCGGCGTAACCGCCGGCATGGCCGTATCCCATCAGCGAAGTTTCCCGAAGGCGCGAGTGACGGGACACCAGCCGCGCCCAGGTTTTGCGCGGAAAATTTTCAAGATCGGGCACGCCCACCGGAAACGCATCAAAGTTGACTGACGGCGCCTGACGCAGCGGCCGCGCCAGCAGGCGCCCACGTTCACCAAGTCGGCGAGTGCCTGTCTCCAGCGTGACCGGTGAGTCGGTCGGTTTGCCTGGACTCTGGCCCACATCACAAACGCGGGTGCCAACGCCCAGCTTGAGCTCGATAAAACCCTCGGCGGCCAGCTGCTCAAACGCAGCCACGATCGTATTGCGGGACACCGACAGCTCGGCGGCAACAGCGCGGGTGGATGGCAGGCGCGTCTGGGGCAGCAGGCTGCCGGACAGGATCAAGTCCCGAAACGCTGCATAAACCTGTCGATACAGCGGCGTTGGCTCGTCACGGTCAATCTGGATAGCCTCAAACATGCCTGTCCCCGCGGTGGCCCCTCGATGCTTCGATGGTGGCCTGAGAGTGAAAAATCGGACCTATACTAAACGTTTTGATTGGCCCTAACGACAGGTCCGATATTAGCCAATACTGACCACCTTACGGGGACACACACTCAATCCGTCATGACCGACCTCAGCATTAACCTCAACCGCGTCGCATTGCTGCGTAACTCGCGCCCGGGCTCGCTGCCCTCGATCGCCCATGCCGCCCGCATCTGTATTGACGCCGGGGCCAACGGTATTACGGTGCATCCAAGGCCTGACGAGCGCCACATACGCGCAGGCGATGTTGATGTACTGAGCGAACTCATAACGGCGCACAACGCCGGCAGCATGAATCAGGTCGAGTTCAACATCGAAGGGTATCCGTCACCCGAATTTCTCGAGCGGGTTATCAAAATCCAGCCTCATCAGTGCACGCTGGTGCCGGACCTGCCGGACCAGGCAACGTCCGACCACGGCTGGGATGTCAACGCGAGCGAAGCGGTCCTCAGAGCTTCCGTGACCAAGCTCGTCGATGCAGGCGTTCGTGTGTCACTGTTCGTTGATCCGGATATCGACGTTATCGACGCAGCGAAAGACATCGGCGCAGACCGGATCGAGCTTTATACCGAGCCTTACGCCGAGGCGTTTCATGGCGAAGGCTTCGCCAGCTCACTTGCGCTTTATACGCGATGCGCCGCCCACGCTACCGCTGCCGGCATTGGCGTGAACGCAGGGCATGACCTCAATCTTGCAAATCTGCCCGCGTTTTCGAAAATCCCCGGGCTGCTTGAATGCTCGATCGGCCATGCCGTCGCCTGCGATTCGATTTTCGTTGGTCTGAAGGAAGCAGTCACGCTCTACCGACGGGCTATCGCTGGCGAGTCCGTTGCCCACGACTGGTATCCGTCGACCACGCGAGCTTGATGCAGCACGGGACCAGTCGCGTCTTAAGCGTCGAGTACCGCGGCAGAATCGAATAACGCCGGACGAATGCTCGCGATCAAGCGAGAGGAGAGGGCATTGCAATGCCGAACCCCTCGGCGAAGGGCTCAAGCGCAGGCATGATGCCCGGATAAAGCGAGACGCCGTCGCGCATCGCCTTTGCCCGTCGCGCCAGTGCGCCGTCACCCGGCAACCTGACGGCGGGATTCCCCGGGGCAACGCGCGCTGCGCGGCAGCGTTCGGCGAGAAAGCTTGCCTCGCGGACAAAGCGATCCCGGCCCCCGAACGCGTCCGGGTCCAGCACCTGAATAAACACCGAGGCGCCATGGCGCTCCGGTCCGTCGGCGCGGCCGTGTCCGGCAAGACCCGAGGTCATAGCCTCGACCATCAGTGCGAGACCAAACCCCTTGTGTCCTGTTTCGAGACCGCCGAGGGGAAGCAGTGCGCCTGGAGGGTCTGCGACCAGCACGCCGGGGTCGTCGGTGGCCTTGCCATCGGGCCCCACGGCCCACTTTCCGGTCATGGGCTCACCGGCACCGCGTAACCTGCCGCTCATGCCAAGCGTTGTGATCGATGCGCTGATGTCGATGAGCACCGGGTCACCGTCAGTGGGATAACCGACCGCTATCGGGTTAGGCGTAAAGCACCCTTCGACGCCGCCGTGGGGCGTCACGCCGGTCTCAGCCGGATCAGAGCTGAGCAACTGAATGACCATGCCGTGTCGGGTTGCCAGCGGCAGAAATGTCGCCAGACACGCAATGTGATGTGACTGCTGCACGGCCACGACGCCGAGCCCGAACTCCCGCGCGCGAGTGACAGCTTCCTCGATTGCGTAAGCGGTAAGCCATACGCCGTTCAGATATTCCCCGTTGAGCGTCAGGCACGGGCCGCGATCGTTGACCACAACCGGGTCGCCGGTTTTTTTCATCGTGCCTTTATCCAGTTGTCCAAGATAGTTGGCGGCGAGATTCAATCCGTGCGTGTCGTGACCCATCAGATCCGCTTCGACGAGCAGTTCGGCAACGACCGCCGAGCGCTCTCCGGGCATACCGGCGGCGCTGAACAACGCGGTGGCGAATTCAATCAGTTCAGAAGGTTGAAATCGGGCTGCATCATTCATGGGCTTTTCGTACTCGCATGGTGAGTTGGATCATTTCATTGACAGGATCTGTCGCCCGGCACGGTAGCGATGCGCGGGTTGCAGCGTCAACCGGGCTTTCGCAGCAGGGTACTATCAGGGCACCCACTCACTCCTCGGCTTCAGGGCTTACCATGACCGAAAATGAATTCAACGGCCGACTCGCTCTCGTCACTGGCGGATCTCGCGGCATCGGACGCTCGATCTGCGAACGACTGGCCGCACGCGGCGCGCGAGTGGCCGTCAACTACGTCAGCGACGAAGT
Source organism: uncultured Gammaproteobacteria bacterium (assembly GCA_938034705.1). GTDB lineage: Bacteria > Pseudomonadota > Gammaproteobacteria > Arenicellales > CALHMG01 > CALHMG01. The sequence continues at coordinate 34,607 of CALHMG010000266.1, read as the reverse complement.
TGCCGCAAACGCCACCGTAGACCGATGTCGGGAACTCGGCGCCGAGGCTCAGGCGTTTGGAGCCGATGTGGCAGATCCAGTCGCGGTCGCCAACATGCTTGCCTACGTCAGGGAATCCATGGGCCCGGTCGACATGCTGGTGACCAGCGCAGGCGTGGTGTCCGCCGAGGATCACGACAAGCTCGACATCGAAACCTTTCAACGCGTCATGCGTGTCAACGTAGACGGCACGTTCATCCCCGTGATGGCCGTAAAGGACGACATGATTCGACGTGGCGACGGTCGCATCGTCTGCCTCGCTTCCGTCGCCGGCATGCGCGCTCGTGCCCGCATGATTCCGTACAGCACCTCCAAGGCGGCCGTCATCGGCATGATGCGAAGCTTTGCGGCCGCGTTCGGCCCCCAGGTGCGCGTCAACGGCGTCGCCCCCGGATTCATTGAAACAGACATGACCCAGGGTACCGACCCACGGCTCGTAGCCAGCATGCGAGAAGATGCTTTCCTGAAGCGGATCGGACAGCCGATCGATATCGCAGAGACGGTGGTATTTCTGCTCTCCGACGCGGCCGGGTTCGTCAGCGGACAGACCTGGGTGGTCGATGGCGGCCGCATCACTACGCCGTAGCTGTAATTCACGGTGCATCGACGACAAAAATTCTGGAACCCCGAGCAACACGCTCGCCCAACCCAATCGATAAAACGGACAACCCAACTTTCATGAGTAAGTTATTTTCAGAAGTTTCACTTCGCGGCGTCACCATCCCCAACAGGGTAGTGGTGTCACCGATGTGTCAATACAACTCGGACGATGGCAACGCCAACGACTGGCACCTGATGCACCTCGGCCAGTACGCCATGGGTGCAGGAGGTCTCGTCGTGACAGAGGCAACCCACGTCAGTCCCGAAGGACGTATCTCGCCGCGTTGCCTTGGCCTGTGGTCTGATGACAATGAACGCGAGCTCAAGCGCGTGGTCGACTTCTGCCGCAGCTATGGCGTTGCCGTGATGGGCACCCAGCTAGCCCACGCGGGCCGCAAGGCGTCGACGCGCATACCGCTCGATGGCGGTGGATCCCTGGACGCATCGGAAGGCGCCTGGCAAACCGTTGGCCCGTCGGCGATTCCCTATGGCGACTGGCACACGCCGCTGGAAGCTGATCGGGCGGCGCTCGACAAGATCAAGGCAGACTTTGTCAGCGCGACGCAACGAGCTGATCGTATCGGGTTCGACCTGATTGAGGTCCACGGGGCTCACGGCTACCTGCTGCATCAATTTTGCTCGCCACTTTCGAATCAACGCACCGATGAATACGGCGGCAGCGTTGAAAACCGCATCCGCTTTCCTCTGGAAGTGTTTCAGGCCATGCGCGAAGTCTGGCCCGACGACAAACCCATGGGAATGAGAATCACAGGCACGGACTGGATCGACGGAGGTTGGACCATCGACGATGGCATCGTTTTCGCCAACGCCCTTAACGAGGTGGGGTGTGATTTTGTAGACGTCACCTCCGGTGGTCTCGATCCGCGACAGCAAATCACGGTTGGCCCGGGCTACCAGGTTGGCTTTGCAGACGCCATCAAGAAAGCGAGCGGATTGCACACCTGGGCAGTTGGCATGATCACCGAGGCTCAACAGGCCGAAGACATCATTGCGGGCGGTCAGGCCGATATGGTCGCGATGGCCCGGGAGATGATGCGCAACCCCAGATGGGCATGGCACGCCGCACTTGAGCTGGGTGCCGATACGCCGTGGTCGAAGATGTACGTCCGCGCACGACCGGAGATGGCCGGCCAGTTTCTTCCACGGCACGACGGTAAAACCCTGCGCTGATACCACACCGCAAACCTGAACTTTGAATCCTCAATCTGAGACCAGCACATGACGACTCTCGCGTTTAAACAGGCCGCCCGAATCCCACGTGACGGCGACAACGTGGCCATCGCCACCCGCCGCCTTGAGGCCGGCACAGTCATCGATACCGGTGACTCAAAAATCACGCTGTCTCACAGCGTCCTGGAAGGCCATCGCTTTGCGCTGAACGCGATCAAGTCCGGTGAGGCGCTGCTTTCGTGGCAGATGCCGTTTGGCAAGGCCACCCGGGACATCAAGGCAGGGGAGTACGTCTGCAACGCAAAAATTCTGATTGCGCTTGCCGAGCGCAAAGTTGATTTCAAGCTTCCCGACGCGCACAACTTTGCCGATCACATGGAAATTTGCGAAATCGATGAAGCAACTTTCAAAGCGGGCGAGCAGGTCGCTGCCGCAACCACGCAGGCAACATTCAAAGGATTCGCGCGCTCTGCAGAGCGGGGCGTTGGCACGCGCAACTTTGTCGCGGTACTCGCGGTGACCAGCGATGCATCCGGTTTTGCGCGCCAGGTGGCGGCCCAGTTCGAAGGCAAGCTCGACGGCTACCCGAATATCGATGGTGTCGTTGCGGTAACCCACACCGAAGGTGGCGGTGATACCCAGAACAACATCGATTTCGTCATGCGTACCCTCGCCGGATTCATGGTGCACCCGAACATCGGCGCCATCGTGGCCGTTGACTATGGCCAGGGCAGCTTCACGGGGGAAACGCTGCGTGAGTTCATGGTGGACGGTGGATATCCGCTCAAGCAGATGCCCTATAGCTTCTTTCGCATTGAGGCCGATCATGAAACGGAGCTCAGGCGAGCCAACGAGCTCATCACCGGGCTGCTGCCGTCGGTAAACGCGACACCTCGAACCGACCAGTCAGCAGGGTCGGTCAAAGTTGCGCTGCAGTGCGGCGGTTCCGACGCCTTTTCCGGCATCTCGGGCAACGCGCTCGCCGGCTGGGTCGCAAAGGAGTTCATCCGCCATGGCGGAGCCGCCAATATCGCCGAAACGGACGAACTGATCGGCGCCGAGCCGTACATGCTCAGCAACGTTCGCGACATCGGTACCGCGCGACGGTTTCTGGAAAAGATTGCGATCTTCAAAAAGCGCGCTGCCAATCACGGCGCGAGCGCCGAGGGCAATCCTTCTGGCGGCAACAACTATCGGGGCCTGTACAACATCGCGCTCAAGTCCATCGGCGCCGCACGCAAAAAAGACCCCGACGTCCGACTCGACTATGTCATCGACTATGGTGCGCCCATGGAAAACCCCGGCTACTACTTCATGGACAGCCCGGGCAATGATCTCGAGAGCATCGCCGGCCAGGTCGCGGCCGGATGCAACATGATTTTCTTCATCACCGGCAACGGCTCGATCACCAACTTTCCCTTTGTCCCAACGCTGAAGTTTGTCACCACCACGGGTCGCTTCGAGATGCTGGATAAGGAAATGGACGTTAACGCCGGTCGCTACAATGACGGCGAGTCCATGGAAAGCCTCGGTCAGGAGACTTTCGAACTGGCGCTGGATATCGCATCAGGCACCATGAGCAAAGGCGAACTCGCCGGCCACGCCCAGGTTCAGCTATGGCGTAACTGGCAGCAGACTGACGACTCCAGACTCGAGCGCCTGGCGCGCGAAAAGCCACCGGCAGGCAAGCCGCTAGCGACCGTGAGTGCGCCCGCGCTTGCAATGAACCTCACTGCCTTCAGCAACAACAACGGCCCGTCTATCGACCAGATTGGATTGATCATGCCAACCAGTCTGTGCTCGGGACAGGTTGCTCGCCTCATCGCCGAAAAGCTCAACGCAGACAAAACACTGAAGACCGGCGTCAATCGATACGTCGCGCTGGTACACACGGAAGGCTGCGGCTCAGTCAATGCTGAAGGCCTTTATCTCAGTACGCTGGCCGGCCACCTTAAACACGGGTTTGTCCAGCACGCGGTCCTGCTCGAGCACGGCTGCGAGAAAACCCACAATGATGCTGTCGCCAACTACCTGGCCTCGGCGGGTCATGAAACGACCAACCTCAGCTGGGCGAGCGTGCAGCTCGATGGCGGACTCGAAAAAGTAACCGCCAAGGTGACGGCGCAATTCAAGCAGGCGCTTTCAGCACCCTCATCAGGGCGATCCCGGGCCGAAGCAGGCATGCTGAAGGTAGGCCTTTCGGGCTCAGGCCCGATTGACGACAACGCCGCGCGCGCCAGCGCCCGGTTTGCCGCAGCGCTGATCAGCGCGGGCGGCACCGTGGTTGTGCCATCTAACGCAAGCCTGCTCACAAGCCGGGCATTCACCGAGAATCTGCTGAGCACGCCGTCAGCCGTCGACCCGACTCTTGGCTACGGAGTCGCGGCGCAAAGCCCCGGTCTTCACATCATGGACGCGCCCACCGCGAACGTCAGCGAGACCATCACCGGGCTTGGTGCGACCGGTGCGGAGGTGATGCTGTTTCATGTCGGAAAAATGCCGGTTCAGGCGCACCCGATGATTCCACTGCTGCAGTATTCGAGCGATACCGACGTGCTGCGTCGTTTTGCGCCGGATCTGGACCTGCAACTGGTCAGTGAACGTCAGGAACACAGCTTTGACCAGGCGATCTGCGACGCGGTCCAGTCCGTCGCCGATGGCAGCTACTCGCCCAAGCTCTACTCTCGCGGCAACATCGAGTTTCAGCTGACGCGGGGCAGGCTGGGTATTTCGCTATAGGCCCAAATACGGCGACGGTCGACAACGTCGGCCATCGCCGTGGCTCAGTCGCTCAAGGCGAGAGCGCGCTGGGTCGGTTGGCTTAGTCCAGGTATTCAGGTTCCTGGGTCGCCAGCATGCGCTTGATCGCGGTGAAGTGTCGCTCGGCCACTTCCTTGGTCGACTGCACCGACTGCTCCGCAGTTTTCTCGATCACGTCTGCAGGCAGCGTCATCAGCGGCTTACCGGTAGACATTGCGTGGATCTGGAACATGCAGGCGCGTTCAAGGTAGTAAAGATCGTTAAACGCATCGCGCATGGTAGTGCCGGTCACCGTTACTCCGTGGCCGGCCATCATCAGCACAGTCTTGCCCTCCATCTTGCTGGCAAGTCGGTTTCCTTCCTTGTTGTCCAGAGCGAGTCCGTTGTACTGATTGTCGTAGGCAATGCGGTTATGAAATGACAGGGCATTTTGTTCGCACATCTTCAGCTCACCATCCTCAAGCAGCGTCATAGCCGTCGTGTAAGGCTGGTGGTTGTGCAGTACAACGTTCGCGCCAGGCACGTTGATGTGAATACGGCTGTGAATATAAAAGGCGGTGTCTTCGACGGTCTCTGTGCCTTCCAGAACATTGCCGTCTGCATCAGCCAGCACGATTGACGATGCGGTGACCTCGGACCAGTGCCAGCCGTACGGATTGATCAGAAACCTGTCGCCGCGAACGTTGCCGTTTTCATCGGGCACCGCGATGGAGTAGTGGTTGTCGACACCCTCGTTAAGACCAAGCCTCGCGGACCAGCGCAAAGCCGCTGCGAGATCGGTTCGGAGTTCGTAATAGCTCAGGTTAGCGGCAACTTGATCGGTTGCATCAGAACGGACTTTTTCCAGCATTTCGACAACCTCGTCTGGTTGATTGATATTCAGTTTTCAGACTTCGCCAGTCTGAAGCTACGCGGCCTCGTCAGTATGGCCTGAAAGATCCGGCCGACGGATAAGCAAAGTCAGCACCGCCGCGATCAGTGGCAGGCACGCGAGGGCGTACAATATTCCGCTGTAGCTACCGACCCAGTCAAACACCCAACCGAGCGGCATCCCGCCAAGGGATGCACCGAAAATACCGATCATCTGGGCAAAACCCTGTAGTTCTCCGATACGTCGGCGCCCGAAATAATGCGCCCACATGAAAACATAGTGGGCGTGAATCATGGCATTCGTCAGCCCAAACAGCGCCGCATAGATCATTGCCGTTGTCGGGCCGCTGACAAAAGTAATCGCGACCAGGGAAACCGACATGCTGATCAGGGCCAGGCCAAACGTGCGCGCCGGATTAAGGCGGTCAACGAGCTTGCCGATGATGGGCACCAGCACAACCATCACAATCGCCGTGATCCCGAACACCTGCGTCGCAATTGCCCGGGACACGCCCTGATACTCAAAAACCAGAACCTGAAACAAAAACAGGGCCGTGATGAGGCCGGCCATCAGAAACAGGCCAAACGCGATAATCCAGAATGTTTGGGTGCGCCGCGCGTCGACCAGCGACATGCCGACATTCGCGCTGGTGTTCGCGTCGCTGCCGTCGGCCCCGGTCGCGGCCTTGTCACCATCAGGTCGCAGACCAATCTTCTCGGGCTTGTCGTGACCGAACAGCAGCATGAGCGGCACAACGAGAACCAGCACGGATATTCCGAGCAGTACCCAGGAGTGTCTCCAGCCGACGAGATCCGAGGCCCAGCGGGCGAAGTTGGGGTGCGCCCACATGCTGATCGCAAAACCCCAGGACATCAGCGACAGCGCAAAGCCTCGCTTCTTGTCGAACCACTGCGCAATCATGTTGTTGCAGCACAGCATCAATGATCCCTGGCCGAGCAGTCGCAGCAGACCAAACCCGATGACCAGTACATAGACATTCGACACCTGGCTGAAGCCAATACTGACCACACCAAGGACCAGAGCCACGACCACAACGACTTTTAAGGCGCCGTATCGATCAACCGCTTTGCCTATGAACGGCAGCGTGAACGACGCTGCGAGCGTTGCAAGACCATAGGCCGTAGAGATCCAGCCCTGGGAGATTCCAAGGTCTGAAGTGAGCAGCGGGAAGTAGACACTGAAGGTGTGCGACTGGCCGGGGCCGCTGGCAAAAATGCCGACGGCGCAGACAACCAGCACGACCCAACCGAAGAAAAACCGCTTGTTGATTGCGTGCGCAATCGACTGGCGTGCAGATGAAAGCAACTGTAGACCCTTGGGAACGCGAGATCCGGGCGTTCAGCAATTCCACGGAAGGCCGAGTATACCCTCCGGAGATCTGAATGTTTGCCGCGGCATGGGCATCAGGCAGAATTTCACTCTACGGTGATTTCGGCGCGTTATGACTGGACCAGTCGTGGGTTATAGTTGTTGCGCCGGCGATACCGACGGCGCACCAAAATTAACCAGGCCAGGGCCAAAATCATGAGCAAATCTGCCAACTACCAGTTTATCGCCGCCATGGATGTCGATCCGGCTCATGAGGACCTGTTCAACGAAGTTTATGACACCGAGCATGTGCCGATGCTGCTCAAGGTACCGGGCGTGGTTGGTGTGACGCGTTTCAAAACCGAGAGCTTCCAGGTGTCCATTGGTGGCGAGGTGAAGGATGTCGAGGCCGCCACGCCGAGATATATCGCCGTATACGACGTCGAGAGTCCGGATGTGGTTGCGAGTGACGCCTGGGCCGCAGCAGTAGAGGAGGGCAGGTGGCCTGAGCAGGTTCGCCCACACACGTCCAATCGTCGACACGAGATGCGCAAGAAAATCTGACTGACACGATGTTCGATACTGATTGCGTCATTGTCGGTGCCGGCGTTGTCGGGCTTGCCATTGCCAGAGAGATGGCGATGGCGGGTCACGAGTGCATTGTTCTCGAAGCCGGGACTGTCATCGGCAACGTAACAAGCTCTCGCAACAGCGAGGTCATTCATGCCGGCATCTACTACCCGAAAGACAGCCTCAAGGCGATCGCCTGTGTCGAGGGCAAACATCGCCTGTATGACTACCTGCGCGAGCACCATGTGCCGCACAAGAACATCACCAAGCTCATTGTCGCGACCTCAGATGCAGAAGTGGGCACGCTGGACGAGATCAGGGCCAAGGCGGCCGCAAACGGCGTGGATGATCTCGAGTTCCTGACGCCCGATGAGGTTACGAAGCTCGAGCCCGCTATCCGCTGCAAAGCCGCGCTGATTTCACCCTCGACCGGCATTGTGGACAGCCATGCCTACATGCTATCGCTGCAGGGCGAAGCCGAAGATCACGGCGCGATGCTGGCGCTCTCAACCCGCTTCATCAAGGCTTCGAGTATCGACGGCGGTTTTTGCGTCACCGCAGACAGCGCGGGCGAAACCACGAGTCTCAACTGTCGCCTGCTGATCAATTCAGGCGGGCTCGATTCCCAGGATATCGCCGGCGCCGTTGACGCACTGGCAGCAGAGTCAATTCCCGAACGGCTCATCGTCAAGGGCAACTACTTCACCCTCGCCGGCAAATCCCCGTTTTCACGTCTCATCTACCCGGTGCCTGAAAAGCACGGCCTCGGGGTTCATGTGACGATCGATATGGGCGGGGCGGCGCGCTTTGGCCCTGACACGGAACTGATCGACGAGATCAACTACGACGTTGACCCAAAGCGTAGCGAAGTGTTCTACGACGCCGTGCGCCGGTACTGGCCACAGATCGAAGATGGCTCACTGACGCCGGCTTATTCCGGAATCCGGCCAAAGGTTCAGACCGAAGCGGCGGATTTCATGATCATGGGCCCCGCCGATCACGGCGTCACCGGACTCGTGAACTGCTTTGGCATCGAGTCGCCGGGACTGACCGCAAGTCTGTACCTCGCGGAGCGTGTGCGGGAATCTCTGACCGCCTGATTCGAACGCTGACTGATCGCCAATTAGGCACAGCCTCAGTCGAATCACTTAACAAAGCACTGCGAACTCGACCGACCAGACAGGTTGATTCCACCACTCGGTTGCGTCGTCCAACCTTTAATTCGATACACGTAGCCGTTAAACCGCCATAAAGCGCGGTAGATCATGATTACGTGAAAACTAGCGCCGGGAACGTGAACTCGTTAACGGTTCTTCGCGACAGGGTGATCCAGAATCACTACACCAGTAAAGGTCCTGTTCCTGGTGTCGCGCGGGGGTGCGGGTGTTGACGGATCTTACTCAATTAGGACTAACGTTGAGTGAGGTAACGGATTGCCTGTATACGCACCCAAATTTGGGGAGGGTGCAGTTGGATTTCAGAGAGAAATGACTGCGACTGCCAAGGCTAAACCCCTGATCGAAAAACTTCCGCGTAAGCTGCTCTGCTTTGAATCGTTCCCGATTCCGCAAGAGCTGCAGGACCATATGGCTAGCGCCGGATGGGACGTACATCGCGTGTCGCGAGCCGATCAGATTCCTGCACTTTCTAAAGACTTCGATTTCCGCGTCGGCATTGCCTGCATCGACGGACAGGGGTTCGGCGACAAAGCTATTCCGCTCGGTCGCTTTATACCTGCTCGCTCGTCCATGCGCTGGATCGCGATTCTCAAGTCTGATGAACTCGATAAACCCAGTATCTGTCGCCTGGTTGCGAACCGATTCGAGGACTATCACACGCTGCCGGTTGATCCGCAGCGTCTGGTGAACTCGCTCGGTCACACGCTTGGCATGGCCGAACTCGCTTCACGGTCCGCGCGCATTGCGGATTCGTTGATGCTTCGCCAGGGACTGATGGGCTCAAGCCCTGCGGTTCAGCAGGTCATTGCGCAGATGAAAAAAGCTGCCCGAACCGATCTGCCAGTGCTGCTGCGCGGAGAAATCGGTTCAGGCAAGAGCACCGCTGCCGAACTGATTCATCACTGGTCCAGCCAGCATGAGTCGCCGTTCGTTCGCGTGCACTGCGCGTTTCTGGAAAAAACCGGAACCATCGGTGACGGCGAAAGAACCAGTCAGTTTGCGGCAGAGATTGCCAAGGCTGCTGGCGGCACGCTATTCATCGACAACGTTCAGGAGCTGGCGCCAAATCGCCAGGCACAGCTGCTGCAGCTGATCGAGAAGATGACTCCGGGTGCAACGGGGCTTCAGCAACCGCTTCGTGTCATCGCGTCGACTCCAGGTGAAGACGTCGAGGGGCTTTCCCCCACGCTGGCGTTGCGTCTAAATGTCATCGCGATCAATCTGCCGCCGCTTCGAGAGCGACGCAGCGATATCGAGCCGCTTGCCCGAAAAATCATCGCCGACTGCGCAGCTGATGCTGGTGTGCCTTCACCCGGCTTGAGCAAGCGTGCGGTACAGGCGCTTGAGCATCACAACTGGACAGGCAACGTACGCGAACTTACGAACTGTATTCAGCGTGCCATATTGATGGCTGAAGATGGCGAAATCAGAACCGAGGATCTCGGCCTGTCCATCGCCAACGACAGCGGCAACCTTCAGACTCTTGAGGGCGCTCGCGCCTTTGCGGAGCGTGAAGCCATTTTGTGTGCACTGACACGTACCGACGGAAACGTGACTCGCGCGGCTGGCGAACTCGCTGTATCCCGGGCCTCACTGCACCGTCTGATCCACAAGCACTCGATAAAGTATTGAAGCCAAAGACGATTGCCTGGACTGTTGGGAAATTTACTAACGCCTCCTGATGCATGTGTTAATTTGACGGCTGGCGGCAACAGCAACAGGTGATCAACCCAAGTTGGTGTGCCAACAATCAAAGCCCGCAGACTCTCTGGAGTTTGCGGGCTTTGTCTTTTGGGACCGTTCATGTCGTAACATGGCGGCATGACCAAACTTCCACCAGCTGTGGCGCTGTCGCAAACAACGCCTGAATTCAAACCTGCGCAAAGTGCACGCAACATCGGGCTCATCGCGCTGTCCACCGATCTCACAACCGAGCGTGATTTCGCTCGTGTGATGCCGATCGACGAGGTTGGCGTGTTCGCGACTCGCGTCCGGTACGACAACCCCACGACACCCGAGAACCTGCGAGCGATGCAGCCGCGCATCGAGGCTGCCGCAGACCTCATCCTGCCTGAGGTTGAGCTGGCCGCGATCTGTTACAGCTGTACCGCAGCGTCTGTCGTCATCGGCGACGACGCCATTGCTGACGCGATTCACCGTTCGCGCCCGGGCGTGCCGGTTGTCACCCCAACACATGCAGCCCAGCTGGCGCTACGCACCCTGGGCGCTCGCCGCATCAGCATTCTGACGCCGTACCTTGTCGAAACCAGTCGCCCCATGGCCGAGTACTTTGCGGATTCGGGCTTTGAGGTTGATACGCTTGAATGCCTGGGCATTGAAGATGACCGCGAGATGGCGCGCGTCACCGACGCATGCATTATTGAAGCCGCGATCGCGGCCAGCCAGCCTGAATCAGACGTCTTGTTCATTTCCTGTACGGGGCTACCGGCCGTCAATGTCATTGCCGAAATCGAAACCCGGCTGAACAAGCCTGTCGTCACCAGCAACCAGGCCCAGGCGTGGCTGGCGCTTTACCACGCAAAAGTGAACAAGAAGATCGAGGGCTTCGGTCAGCTGTTTGAAAATCAACCACTTTCGACCTGAGCCGGCACCTCACGATGCAAATTCAAATCTCTGACATCAGACGTGCGGCTGATTCGATCAAACCCCATGTGTGCATGACGCCCGTCGCCCGTTCGGCGACGCTGTCCGACAAAGCCGGCGTTCCTGTCCATCTCAAGCTGGAACATCATCAACGAACCGGCAGCTTCAAAATTCGTGGTGCCACTAACGCGATTCTCGGCCTGTCCGAAGAGCAGAAAAAGCGCGGCGTTGTTGGTGTCTCGACGGGCAACCACGGCCGTGGTCTCGCGGCAGCCGCACAGAAGGCAGGCGTCCGTTGCATCGTCTGCATGTCGGAACTGGTACCCCAAAACAAGATCGACGGAATCAAGGGCGAGGGCGCAGAGGTTCGTACTGTCGGGCGCTCCCAGGACGACGCGCAGATCGAGGTTGACCGCCTGGTCAAGGAAGAGGGCATGACCATGCTCCCGCCCTTTGATCATGCTGACATCATTGCGGGGCAGGGGACTCTTGGACTGGAACTGCTGGCTCAGATTCCGGATCTAGCCACCGCCGTGATTCAGGTGTCCGGCGGCGGACTCATCAGCGGCGTCGCCGCCGCCATCAAAGCCGAAAGACCGAACGTTCGTGTGGTGGGTGTCTCAATGGAGCGGGGCGCGGCGATGTACGAATGCCAGCGTGCAGGACACCCGATGATCGTCGAGGAGCTGCCCACGCTCGCTGACTCTCTGGGCGGCGGCATTGGTCTGAACAATGCGTATACGTTTGAAATGGTCAGGATGCTGGTCGACGAACTGATACTGGTTTCTGAAATTGAAATCGCTCACGCGATTCGTCATGCCTACTGGCACGAGCAGCAGATTATCGAAGGGTCAGGATCTGTTGGCATCGCGGCCCTTCTCGCAGACAAAATCCAGCTTCACGGCCCCACCGCCGTGTTGCTGAGCGGCGGCAACATCGACATGACGCTGCACCACCGCATCGTAAGCGGCGAAGATGTAGACATAACACAAGAGAACTGACGTGCCTGAAATAAACATACTTACCGAGTCCGAACTTAAGGCGGCAATCAGCCTGGATGCCACCGCGGTCCAGTGTATCGAAGATGCTTTTCGAACGCTCGCTGACGGTAAGGTGGTGATGCCGCCGATCCTTTCCATGGCCATTCACGAACACAACGGCGAAGTTGACGTCAAAACCGCGTACGTGCCCGGCGTAGAAAGCTTTGCGGTCAAAATCTCGCCGGGTTTCTTTGACAACCCTAAGCTTGGCCTCCCAAGCACCAGCGGCATGATGAATCTTTTCTCCGCGCGCACGGGCACCCTTGAAGCCGTATTGCTCGACAACGGTTATCTCACAGATGTTCGTACGGCTGCTGCGGGTGCGGTTGCCGCAAAGCACCTCAGCCGCAAGAATTCTTCCGTTGCGACAATATTTGGCGCAGGAACACAGGCACGCCTTCAGCTGCAGGCGCTCACGCTTGTGCGACCGATCACCAAAGCCTTCATATGGGGCCGCGATTTCGATCGAGCGACCGCAACCGCTCAGGAGCTCACCGCTACGCTCGGTATCGAAGTTAACGCGACGCATGATGCCGAGATGGCAAGCGCCGCGGCTGATGTCATCGTGACAACGACACCGTCAACAACACCACTGGTTAAGGCCGACTGGCTCAAGGGCGGCCAGCACGTCACCGCGATGGGTTCCGACCAGCCCGACAAAGGCGAGCTGGAACCCGAATGCCTGATCCGTGCCACGCGCTATGTGGCCGACCGTGAGGCGCAGTGTCGGCTCGCCGGCGAATTACACCGCGCGATTGAATCCGGCGTGGCCACGGAAAATTTCAAGGTCACCGAACTGTGTGACGTGATCGCCGGCAGGCGCCCGGGGCGCGACAGCGACGACGATCTGACAATCGCCGACCTCACCGGCACCGGGCTCCAGGACACCGCGATCGCGACCCTTGCGCGACAGCGCGTCCTGGCCGCAGATGCCGGCACGGTTATCGACAGCTAGAAATCTGCCTGTTCGCGGCCCTGGCCGCTGATGAAACAGCTCTGGGCGCTCAAGCGTCACCGGTATATGATTCCTGCCGCAACGCCCCGGCACGACGCCGCGGTTTTACCGATTGCCGTGTTTGTTTTGATCTGATGAGTCGAGACTATGGATCTTGTAAAGGGTTATAAGTTTTTTTCGCCAGAAGAGTGCGAGAAGGTGCGCGCATACTGCGACAAAAAGGAGCGCAAGCTCGAAAAGCTTCTGGAAAAAGATGCCGCGCAGGAACCACAGGAAGGCAAGGCCCGCATCCCGCTTACGCAAAAACATCACTACCTGTATAACTTTTTCTCGGAAAATCAGAAGTACCAACCGCGCCTGATCAAGTGCGTTTCAGAGCTTGCGCCCCATCTGGAATTTCCCATCGCGGTCCAGTCCTGGGTAAACGTCTATCGCACCGGCGACGGCATCAAGTGGCACAGCCACGGCGGCAAGAACGGTTACTCCTACTCGGCCAACATCTTCGTCGGCGGGCACACCGAGCCCGGCATCTATTATTCGGTCGACCCTGAAAACGTTTTTAATATTGAAAACGAACTGGGGTCACTGCATATGTTTCCGCACAGTCTCAATCACATGGTGCCCCCAAGTGAGCACAACGAGAAACGCTATACCGTCGGCATCACCATCCACGGCTATCAGGCACTGGATAAGGCGCTCATTCAGGGCGTCGCGGCAAACAACGAACACCAGGAAACGATCTTCCTCAATCGCCCGGAGTAGGCGAGGCGCCCGCTTTTTGCGAACCTGAAGTTCCGGCGCTGAACCGGGCCGGGCGTGCAGTGTTTGACTCGTCAGTTCACTGCCAACTGCATCACACAATTACCCTCAGGATGACCTCGCAACGGTCGAGGTGCCGAACTCCCGCTCCCTGCACGACCTAAACGCCCGATCCATGCCGGGACTCCGTCCTGCCGCGACTCCAGCGCGCGCCGCGCCTCCTACGGTTAGAAGAGGGCGTCGATACATCGCGCGTCGGTTGAGGGGACAAAAGTACATGACTACACGAATCGTAACGTTCAGCGCGTACGCCGCAGTAATGACCATGACAATGAGCGCACCTGCTCTCGCCGCCGAGGCTTCAAGTCTGGACGCCGGCTTCTTTGTCTCGCTGATCGCGCGCATCGCGGTCGCCTGCGCCGGCCTTCTGCTCATGGCCAGCCTGTTCGATAATTCTTCGTCTCAACAGGAGGCGGCTGAACTGACCCATCAAGAGCTCGACAATCTTGCCCGTGAAGACGCGCAATTTCGATGGGAGCACATTGAAGACCGCGTCTCCGAGTGTTTTGGTCGCGTCCACAACGCCTGGGGAAAGTCGGACATGTCTCTGGCCAAGGACGCGATGACGTCCTGGTACTGGCAGAATCAGCAGCTTAATTTCGTCAATGAATGGAGCCGCCAGGGCATCAAGAATGTGTGCCACGTTGACACCATCAACAGCATCACGCCGTTACTGCTCCACCGCCCGAATGAAAAGACGCTGGAGGACGCCCGTCTTGTGGTTCGTGTTAATGCCCTGATGCTGGATTATCTCGTGCACAGCGAGAGCCAGACGATTCTCGCGGGGGTTGAAGACTATCGGGATATCGAAACGGTGTGGACGTTGACGCACCTCGATGGCGAATGGAAAGTCTGCGACATCGAAGACAGCTCGGTAGCCGAGGACTACGCCAACGCGTGCCGGGAAACGATCCAGAGTCGTTCACACATGGACAGCCCCAATCAGCTGCATGCGTGATTAAGACTCAAGGTTGGTTTTTCAGTCGAGCTTTCACCGCGCGCCTGTCAGCATCGTCAAGCGCGCGATAACCGCGGGGCCACGGCCAGCCATAACCCCAGCGAAAGCTTGTCGGCCACCAGGGACTGCCGCCGACGCGCACACCCGCAAGCATGATCTCGGCAATCTCGGGCTGCCCAATATCGGCAACACAGTCCCGCAAGGCCTCGTCGGCCTGCTTTCGTTGTTCGCGCGTGCCACCCATCCAGTAAGCCTTGTCGTGGGTCTCACAACAGCTCAGCCACAGATTCGCCTGAGCAAAGGTGCCATCGGGCCACGCGCTGCATCCGTCACTGACAAAGGGCGCGAGTCTGAGCGAATCGGCCTTCGGGTCAGCGTTTGCCGGCAAACTGAGCGAGGCCGCCAGACCGGCTGCACAGAGCAGGAGGCTCAGGACAGGACGATATTGGGTAACAACCGCTCGTGCAGAAACAATAAAGCAGGGCATGGACACCAGACTCTGGAAATTCAGTTTAAAAACAGGTGATACGCGGCTGTAGGGTTCAAACGCCTGACTATACTGAAACCCATGAATTTGCTCACAAACGTCAGTCAAAACGGCCCTGGCCGAATCCACGCGCGCGGTTTCAGTCTACTCGAACTTATGGTGGTGCTGGGGATAATTGCGATCATGGCGTTGTTCGCGATCCCGAGCTACACGGCAAGTTCGCTCAAATCCAATCGTGAACAGGTAGCCGAAGCCTACGCGCACATAGAGCGCCTCAAACCGCTGGTTGCCGCGCACTATGCGCTGACTGACGAATGCCCGGACAACGCAAGCGAGGCGGTTGAGGGTTACGGCATCGCGGCGGCAAACGCGTACAGCGGGCACTTTACCAACAGCGTCAAAACCGGCGGCGAATCGAGCGATGACGGCGACTGTACGATCACGGCGCAATTTAAATCTACGGGCGTCACCGAGGTCATTCAGAACACCCAGCTTGCCGTTCGATTGTTCGGCGTTGAGTCCGGTGTGCCCAAATGGGCGTGTCACACGAGCGCAGAACAGGCGGGCTACCTGATCGTCCCCAAAGTCTGTCGATTCGCGAGTTCGACACTGGCGCAGGCCGCCCAGGCACCTGAGTCGGCGGCCGCAACGCCGAGCGACAGCGAATAGGTTCTCCTCAAATTGCTTTTGAGTCTCTGAACGGGGCACAGGGCACATTGGGTCATATCCATGATTTGACATAATATACATTATGCGAACAAACCCCTGAATCCCGGCTATCCACCGTGGGTGTGCCAAACTACTGAATATGCCCGTCACGCCCGCCAAACCGTCTTTTCTGCGCGCCATGAGCCAGATCCGCGCGCTGGGCGCCTGGACATGGCACTGGCTGCGCCAGGGAGAAGTCGGTGCGCTGGACCGCAACAAGGCGTTCGACGTCGCCTACGCGAAGCAGCAGCTTCGCAAGATCACGACAGAGCTTGAATCCGCGGGACTGACTCGCGAAATCGCCCAGATCGACGCGCTTAACACCGCGACTGAAAACCTGCTGTCGCGCCTGCAAAGTACGGAACTGCCATCGCCACTGGTGATTCAGCGAGTGGTTACAGTTATTGAAAGTGTCCAGGTCTCGTTGCTGCACACGCTGACGCGCAAACTCAACGACCGCGAGATGCACGAGACCATCCGCGAACAACTTTCCATTGCTAACGACGCCGCGATCACCGCCATAGCGGAATCGGGGCTCGCAGCTGATGCGGCGGATGCACCCAGCTGGGAAGCCGTAGAGAAAGAAATCGCCGCGCTCGAACATCATGTATCCAGCGCACATCAGCTTCTGGCCCGGACTGAAATCAACGCGCTGGACGCAACTCGCGTTGAACGCGCTCAGGATGGATCAGCATGACCCTCAAGCTGCTCGTCGGGCTCATCTGGTTGGCTATCAAGGCTTACGCGTGGATGGAGGAACGGGAGCAAGCGCAAAAACAACAACAGCTGAAAAACGAACGCGAGGCAAGACTCGCAAAACGCCAACGCGCGCAGACGGCCGCCGCTCGACGCAACGCCGCACCGGTCGTGGTCGAAAGGGCGCACTCCCCTGCCCCCAAAACCTGGACAACCACTGCACCTGGATCAGATGTCCGACGTCAGATCGAGGAACGCTGCAAGCGACTTGGCAAACTGATTTCAAGCCGGTTCAGTCCCACAGAACTCACGGCGACCCGATACCGACTGCTCATTGACGAAGTTCGCCTTGGCGTCCTGAGCAACCTTACGCGACAGCAGGATCTGCGCACCTCGATAGATCACCATGACCGCGAGAAACTCGAACTTGAACTCGCCGATCTCGATGGGTCAGACAAGCGTGAAATTATTTCGGAACGAATCGAAATGCTCGATCACGTCGACAAACGCATAGCCGAGCTCGAAGCCGCCAACGAACAGGCGCTGCACGTGCTGGACCGAGCGATTGTCACTCTCGCAGGCGCACAGCCATTACGAGGGGCATCCGGCGCACGCCTCGAAAGCTCGGTGTCTGATCTTGAGAGCATGCTCAGCAAGGCGCACAGCCAGGGCGCGGGCTCTCTTGAAGATGATTTCGAAATCAAATCGTCAAAAAAGAAAGACAAAAAGAAATCAGTGATAACCCCCGGCGCCTCCGGATGAGCGCACCCGGAACCCTCAGGACTGCGCGAGCAACACCTTGAACGCTGATCTCAGACCGAGTCGATCAATCAGGGTCTCGATCTCTTCATTATTCAGATTGCTTCTGATGTGGTTGTGGTCCCGATACAGAATCCGGTCCCCCAGAAACAACGGGCAGCCGCGCTCGTCACACATCTTTGCGACAAGATCGGCGACCTGAATATGGGGACGGCC
This sequence comes from uncultured Gammaproteobacteria bacterium, assembly GCA_938034705.1. Lineage (GTDB taxonomy): Bacteria > Pseudomonadota > Gammaproteobacteria > Arenicellales > CALHMG01 > CALHMG01. The sequence goes on along the minus strand of CALHMG010000266.1, from coordinate 16,827 downwards.
CTCGGCGACGTTGTACAGCGCCTTCGTTGTCGGCCCGTGATTGGCCACAACACGATCAAACGGCATGGGCCCACAATAGTCTTTCTGGCGCCGGATAATGCCCGTGAGGTCCTTGTAGGCGCACTCGATCAGGTTTTTGCCAGGCCTTGGCATATCGGACAGCAGCAGCACTGGACGACCGGTTCCCACGCTGTCAAAAAACGAGTTCAGCCCAAGCTCGGTGAGCTCGTGGCCGCGCAGTTCGGGGTTCGCATCGGGCCCTATTGAACGAAGATCACGCACCTGCCCCGCCCAGGCCCCTGCGATGATCAACCCGCGCACGTCATAGTCAGTCCAGTGAAGCCACTTCAGGCCACGGTTGCGCCACTTGCCGCACTTTTTTGAGTGCGCTTCGCCCTGCTGCACGAACTGCACTTCGATGTTGTCAATTGAAGGCGTACACGATGAATACAGAACGACGGCCGCGTTGTTTTCCCTGGCCACACGATGAATCATCGGAGCCAGATGATCGGTGTGACTGTCGCCCCACATCAGCAACACGGGAACGTCATGGGACAGTGGCTCGCCGAGAACACATAACTTTCCAAGTCGTCGTATTCGTTGCTTCTCGCAATAGTAGACGCTGGTTACGCTGCGGCTGGCAACGTAATCCAGCTGATCGCCGATCCGGAACTGAAAACCGCTTGAGAACATCGCAGACAATGCGACCAGGAACGATAACGTCGCCAGCGCGCCACCGCGCAGCGCAAAGCGAGGCAGCGAAGGCATCGTTCGCAGCGGTTTCTCGATCAAAAAGTACGACGCCGCCGCAAATACAAAGACAACAGGCAACAGCCACAGTGCGTCGCCGCGCGCGATGTCCGCATCGTTCTGATAGACGCGAAACAGCGCAAAGACGGGCCAGTGCCAGAGGTAAAGGCTGTACGACATGCGCCCGACCAGGACGACGGGCCGGGTTTCGAAGAGCTTGGCCGCGGGATTGCTCTCGCCCGTAAACAGCATCATCGATGTCCCGAGACACACAAGAACCAGGATAACGCTGCGCGTTCCCGTGCTGGTGCCGTCCCAGAACATTGCGGCGACAACCAGCGTCGCCCCAAGAACATATAACCCGACCGCAACGAGTCGACGTACAGACAGTCCGCGACGCAACGCAATCGCCACCAGCGCCCCGCTCCCGAGTTCCCACAGCCTGAACCAGGTCATGTAAAACACCGACTCCGGTGCTGCGTCGGCGCGCGCTACAGACGCCACAAGCGATATCACGACAAGCACAAGAACCGGAGCAAGACCCACGATTCCCGAGAACCTCTTTTTCAGCCAGACGCTGGCAATCAGAACCGGCGGCCAGACCAGATAAAACTGTTCCTCCACCGCTAGCGACCATGTGTGCAGCAATGGCATCAGGTCCGCTGCCTGCGCGTAGTAGTTAACGCTTGCGTGAAAATAAAAGTTCGACCCGAACAACATGGCCCAGAGCGACGAGAGCGAAAGCTCGCCATAGTCTTCGGGTAACAAAATGAAGTAAGCGGCCGCAAAGGTCGCGATGATCATCGTGAACAGCGCCGGGAGCAGCCGCCTCGCTCTGCGTTCGTAGAACTTCAGGTAGGAAAACTGGCCGTCTCGAGCTTCGTCGAGAATGATTCCGCTGATGAGGAAACCTGAAATAACAAAAAAGACGTCGACGCCGAAGTACCCGCCTCCAAATGCGCCGAACCCTGCGTGGTACAGCACCACCGGCAACACCGCGAGCGCACGTAAACCGTCAATATCGGGTCTGTACTCAAGCGTCGACAAGTGTTCGCTTCCTCTGGTGTCGGACTGACACCCGACGGGGTTGGGTCAGGCTGGAGACTCCCTCAAGCCACCCGCATCAGCAAGCCTCGCCGGCATGAACGAAGGCGGTAACTCGATCAATTCATCGCAACCCTCCGTTGCTGGCACCAGTTTTTATACTGAGATGGCGACTGGCGCTGGCAGATGGGCTCAGCAAACGACTCACCGTCCGTCCGAAAGCGCGAATCAGACACCGGTTAGCCGGTGTCAGGGCCAGAGCATGGGTCAGAAAGGCGACATAACCAGCTGTTTTGTATACCTTTTATCAAAACTGTCCGCGCGGGAATAATATGGGCAGCTATCGACACATTTGGTAACATTGTCGGCGGTAGGGAACAAGGGCGCCCGGGGCAACCTGGGTTGGCTGGCGAACGAAGTTTCGGCTTCCGGAGTCAGCTATCAGGAATTGGCAGGTCTTTTAAGGACGATGCCTGAGGCGATTTGTTGGGAATAGCCTCAGACGTGCAGGAAGGCTCCGACGGGATAGTGCACGTGATCGACACCGCAAGAAATACGCGGGCAAGGCAGATCAGGTGGCACTCGAACGAGCCCGAACGCATGACCGCCGGCAGCACTGCAGGTATTCGGCTCACACGGTCGTATCAGTACGTCGTATCAGTACTCAGTAATCCTCTGAGATCTGATCAGTGTGTTTTCGAGACTTGTCGAAGTGCGGTACAGGTTTCATCGTTCTTCAGCTGGGTTATTCAGCTGGTCTGACGTTCAGTATATCTGTCCCCTCTTCTTTCGACGCGCTGCCGTCGGATTCGCCTGATTTGGCGCATCATCTCCCCATTTAAAGATCTCGTCTTTTCTTTCTCCCTGCTGCGTCTGGCAACGCTGTTCCCTCAAAGTGCGCCAAAGCGCGAGTTGCGACTTTGGATTTAAAATCGGTAACTGGAGGGGACATGTCGCAAGCGAGCAATCAAACGGCTAAATCGCTGGAAAAGGATCGCGTCACCGCGATCGCGTGGATCGAAGAAAACGACTGGCCAACGCTGCGCGACAGCATGACGGATTCAGAGTCATTGCCGTTTGAGTACAACACATGGCTTGCTCGAACCGAACGCCAGCTCGAACTGCTGGATTCGCGTGGATTCAAAGTACACAAGGTTCGCATCCAGCCTGACGAATTCGATCGCTGGTGTCTGTCTCACGGCATGCGTCCTGATGCCGGCGCCCGGGCAATCTATGTCAGCAAGCAGTTGCAGCTGATTGTCAGCCCGACATCCCAGAATCGCTCCGCATGACCGGGATTCCCTCCCTCCGTTTGTAGGAGCCAAACCTCAATTCATTAGACCTTCTACACAACACAGTTCAGGTTCGCTAGGCTGGCCCCGTCAACACTTTTGGTAGAGGGGGAAACATGAACAACAGGATTAACGCGTCACAGCCACGGCAGAACAAAACGTTCAGAAAAATTTCATGGGTTAGCGGTCTGGCAGCCGCCGCACTGATGCTCAGCGCCTGTGGTGGCGGCAGTAGCGACAGTGGCTCAGGTGGACCGCCACAGCCCGGCACCTATCGTGGCACCGTCACGTTCAGCGCAAAAATCTCCGGCCAGAGCACGAGCTCGACCAGTCAATTCGTCCTCGTTGCCACAGACGGCAGCAACGTAACCGTCGACGTTGGACCTAACGTTCGGTTCGCCGGACGAATGAATGGCAATCGTTTCAGCCTGACGCGACCCGCGCGAGAGGCCATCGGCGAGTACGACTGCACCGGGCCACTCACGGTTGAAGGCACTATCACATCCCAGGTAAACGGCCGGTTGCTGCTGGACTACACCTGCCGCAAGGCCGGCCGACAGAACGAACGGGTCATTATTTCAGCCCCGTGGGTCGCCAGATAGAAGCTGCATTCAGTGACGGGGAACGATCAGGCTCCCCGTTACTGTTTCTCGCAGTTGGACACGCAAGTCTTTTCCCGGGTTACCTTCGCGCCACAGTTTTCGTAGCACGCGGCATAGGCCTCTTCGCAGTCGGCGTAGTTGGGCCTTGAACAGAAATAGGCCGGGCGATGGCAGCCAAGGCGCAGGTCCTGATTGTCTCGATAGATTGTGCGACATCGTTCATAGCGATGTTGCTCGAACCTGAAATCGTCAAGACAGTAGCGGTATTCCCGGTCTTCAGATTGCTTGCATTCGATCTGGGTTTCACGACAGTCAAGCGTACACGCGCGCACGTCGTTGTTCTCGGGCGCCTCGTACGTATACGACGTCTTGTACACCGGCGCGCACCCGGCCAGAGTCAGGCTGACCAGTCCCAGCACGATTAAAACGCTACGCATCCCCATAAGCCCCGTGCTTCATTTGCGGATCAGGCAGCCCGCGCGTGCTTGAACAGCTCAAAGAAGTTGTCAGCCGTGCGGCTTGCGACCTCTTCGGCGCTCTCACCTCGCAGATCCGCGACGAATTCAGCGACGTGCTTAACGAAAGCTGGCTGATTTGTCTTGCCTCGCATCGGCACAGGAGCAAGAAACGGGGAATCGGTTTCAATCAGCATTCGATCGGCCGGAACCTTGCGGGCCACTTCCTGCAGATCGGTCGCGCTTTTGAAGGTGACGATTCCTGAAAAAGAAATATAAAAACCGAGATCAAGACAGCGAGTCGCCATGTCCCAGTCGCCGGTGAAGCAGTGCATGACGCCGCCCGGTTGGCTGGCGCCCTCTGTCTTCATCAACTCGACCGTATCGTCGGTTGCGTCGCGAGTATGAATAATCAGGGGCTTGTCGATTTTTTTCGCAGCCTGGATGTGATTCGCAAACCGATCTCGCTGCCAGTCCAGATCTCCTTCACTGCGGAAGTAATCCAGACCGGTTTCGCCAACCGCAACAACGTTGTTGTCAGCGGCAAGCTCAACCAGGCGATCAACCGAAGGGTCTTCCCCTTCAGTTTCGTTGGGATGAACACCGACCGAGGCAAAGATATGATCGTGTTCCGAAGCCAGGGTCAGAACCTCGGGATAGTCCTCGAGATTTACGCTGACGCACAGCATATGAGTGACACCGGCGAGACGAGCGTTCGACAGCACGCCATCGATATCCTGCGCAAGATCCGGGAAATTGATGTGGCAATGTGAGTCTATAAGTTCCATAGCTGGATTATGACTCATCAGGGCGAGACGTGCCGCTCGTTGTGAGTGTGGGCGGCACCGAATATCGGGCTGCTGGAGAACCGGAACAGGTTCGTGGACTTCGCCCGCGTCCATTCGAACGCGACAGCGAACTCCAGCGGGGTCTTACATCGTGTGAGTCGGTCGTTCGGACTTCAAGGCTCCGCCAAGAAGACCTTCAATTTTGTTGCGCGCGTTGCCGGCGTCCTTTTCGTTGAATTTCACACCCACGCCAGCTGCACGACCACCCTGCGCACCCGCAGGTGTGATCCAGCAAACGGTACCGGCGACGGGGAGTTTTTCCGGCTCATTCAGAAGCGTCAAAAGCATGAACACTTCTTCACCCATCTTGTATTGCTTGTTGGTCGGGATGAACAATCCGCCACCCTTGATGAAAGGCATATACGATGCGTGAAGAGCGCTCTTGTCCTTGATCGTCAACGACAGAACGCTGGGGCGAACTTCTTCCCCGTCTTTTCCTGCCATCGCTTTCATAGCGGCTTCGGGTTTAGCTTGTTGCTGGCTCATTGCCTTTTGTTACATCCTTAAATGCCTTGTCGTCATCCAGGATATAGCGAGGCTGAACTACGCTGCCGTCTACCCTCGTTTTGCCTTGCCCAATGCACCGATTGCCAGAAAGGCATCCTCGAGCACGAGAGAAGCATCCAGAGAGACATCCCAGGTCGCTGCGGCTCGAGCCAGATGGGCTCGAACTGCATGTATGTCCTTCAAGTCTAGACCCTGCTCGCACCCCTGCAACTGGGACATTTGCCCACCTGAAGGTGGGCGAGCGGTGTGCAAAAGGCGCAACCAGTCGTCCAGGACCCGGACCAGCCCTTCGATAACCGCCTTCGGCGACATGTTTTGCCAGTTTTTCGCCGACTCCACCGCGCTGCGCTTGCCGTTCGTCAATCCCGCGACCTCCCCAACCAGTTCCTCACGGACTTTGATGTAGCCGGCCTCGTGCAGCTCAAGCGCCTTCGCGGGTGCCCCTGAGGCCATCCTGAGCAGCTCGTCGACCCCTGATTTGACACCATTCGCCGCCAGCCAGGCGTGCGCCTCGCGGTCCGAAGGCGGACGAAAATCGACGCGGCTGGCTCTGGACATGATAGTTGGCAACAAACGACCCGGCGCTGCGGTCAGCAGGATAATCCGGGTATCTGCAGGGGGTTCTTCAAGAAGCTTGAGCAGCGCGTTCGCAGCGTTGACGTTCATCGCTTCGGCGGGCGCGAAAATCGCCACCTTGGACGCCGCGCTGTGCGGACGTGTGCCGAGTACGTCGATCGCGCCCCGGATCTGGTCGATCGTCAGCGTCGCCCGGGGTTTGCGGTCTTTTTTTCGTTCCGGCAGATGTCGAAGTGAAAACCGCTCGGCCGTATCCGAGAGCCCCTGCTGATACTGCTCACTGACAAACAGGTGCAGATCAGGCTGGGATCCTGCATCGAACAGTCTGCAGGTCTGACATTCGCCACAGCCGCGAGACTGTTCGCATAATTCGATCCGGGCAAACTCGATCGCGACTTCCATTTTGCCGATGCCGTCAGGCCCTGCGAACAGCAGGCCATGGGACAGACGTTCGCGCGCATTGGCCAGCTGCTCGAGTTGCGGCTCATTCCAGGGAAACATCAGAGGTTGGCTCCAACAAATTTGTCCAGAACCAGACTTACGGCCGTGGCCACCTCGTCGACGCTGCCGCTCGCATCAATTTTAACGACCCGATCCGGGTGTCGACGCACCAGTTCGGCATACCCTTCCCGAACTCGGCGTCGAAATGCATCAGTCTCGGACTCAAACCGGTCGCGGTGCCCCTCCCCCATTCGGCTCTGGGCGATGTCCTGCTCAACATCAAAGTAAAGCGTCAGATCCGGACGCAAGGTGCCCTGGGTCCAGTCTTCCAGTAACGCGATGCGGTCGAACCCAAGCTCTCGCCCGGCTCCCTGATACGCATAAGTCGCGTCCGTAAACCGATCACACAGCACCCAGTCACCGCGCGCCAGGGCAGGCTCTATGACCGCCGCGATGTGCTGAGCCCGGCCCGCAAACATGGCCAGCGCCTCCGCATCCGGGCTGATCTGAAGATCGTCGCCGTGCAAAAGCGCTTCACGAAGACGCTCACCGAGCGCCGTTCCACCCGGCTCGCGGCTTGCGACAACGGTAAGCCCTCTGGACTTCAGCGCGTCGAGCATCAGATCGAACTGGGTGCTCTTGCCTGCCCCATCCAGCCCCTCCACGGTGATGAATCGTCCTCGACTGGTCACTTCGACTTTCTCTTGAGCTGATACTTGCGGACCGCTGCGTTGTGTTCTTCGAGAGTGCGGCTGAACTGATGCGTGCCGTCGCCTTTGGACACAAAAAATATTTCGTCAGTGGCGAGCGGGTTAAGCGCCGCCTTGATCGACTCCGCCCCCGGCATCGCAATCGGCGTCGGTGGCAGGCCCTTGCGTGTATAGGTGTTGTATTCGTTGTCGGTTCGCAGATGCGCACGCGTGAGGTTTCCGTCAAACGCCTCACCGAGCCCATAGATGACGGTTGGGTCCGTCTGCAGACGCATGCGCTTTCTCAAACGGTTAACAAATACGCCTGCAATTCGCGGACGCTCAGGCGCGGCCCCGGTTTCCTTTTCGATGATGGAGGCGAGCGTCAGCGCCTGATCGGCATTAGCCAACGGCAGGCCGTCCTGGCGTGACTGCCAGGCCTCATCCAGCACGGTGACCATGCGGCGGTATGCCTGACGAAGCAGATCGATGTCTTTGGTACCGGCCCCGTAGGTATAGGTGTCCGGGAAGAACCGACCCTCTGGGTGCACGCCCGGTGCATCGATGGCGGCCATGATCTCTTCATGACTCATGTCGGCGATAGTGTGGGTCAGATGCTGCGCACTTTTGAGCGCTTCAATCCACTGTCTGAAGCGCCAGCCCTCAATAAAGGAAACACGATGCTGAACGACATCGCCTCTGACCAGCTGCGCGAGCACATCGACCAGTCGGTTCTGCTGCTCGAGTTCAAACGTGCCGGCCTTGATCTTTCGGCCCAGTCCCGTCAAACGCCCCCACAGGCGAAGCGTAATTGTTTCGTCAATGACACCGCGCTCTTTCAGCTGTGCACTGAATGTCCGCAGGTTGTCGCCTGATGCGATCACGTAGGGTTGCGAACCGGGAGCAACCGGTTTGTGAACGGACCACCAGACCCACGCAGCACCGAGTGCGCCGAGCGCCACGGCCGCGCTGAGCAGTGCGCCTGTCAGCCATCCGAGAAAACTGAATCGCCTTCGCGGCCGATCCGATTTTTCAGCGTTGTCTGACATGGGTGAATTCTCTCGGGAGCCCCGGGGCGCAGCGCCAATTCGCTGGCATCAAGTGAGCTGCCTGAACACCAGTGTCCCGTTGGTTCCACCAAAGCCGAACGAATTCGACAGTGCCGCCCCGATTTTCATCTCGCGCGCGGTATTGGGAACGTAGTCAAGATCGCACTCTGGATCCTGATCGTTCAGATTGATTGTCGGAGGAGCGACCTGGTCACGTATCGCCAGCGCGCAAAACACGGCCTCGACGCCACCGGCGGCGCCAAGCAGATGTCCAATCATCGACTTGGTAGAACTCACGGCAAGCTCATTGGCGTGGGCACCAAAACTGCGTTTCAGGGCCAGCGTCTCCGCAATATCGCCCTGAGGTGTTGAGGTACCGTGCGCGTTGACGTAGTCGATTTCTTCGGCGTTCATGCCGGAGTTTCGAATAGCTGCGTCCATACAACGCGCCGCACCCTCACCGCCAGGCGATGGCGCCGTCATGTGATGAGCGTCACCACTCATGCCAAAGCCTGCCAGCTCACAATATATTTTGGCGTCACGCGCCTTGGCGTGCTCGTACTCCTCAAGCACCAGAATCCCGGCGCCTTCACCAAGCACAAAGCCGTTGCGTCCAACATCCCACGGCCGGGAGGCTCCCTGCGGGTCGTCATTCTGACGGCTCAACGCCTTCGCGTTGCCAAACCCGGCCACGGCTGTCGGCGTAATGCCCGCCTCCGCCCCGCCGGCGACCATGACATCTGCATCGCCGTATTCGATCAGACGCGAGGCCTCACCGATGGCATGGGTGGCCGTGGTACAGGCCGTCACCATCGAAAGGTTAGGACCCTTGAGGCCAAATTCGATGGACAGATTTCCGGCGATCATATTGATGATGCTGCTCGGCACATAGAACGGGGAAACACGACGCTGCCCTTTTTCGGCGTACGTCAGAGTCGTCTGTTCGATTGTTTCTATGCCGCCGATTCCTGAGCCAATGTAGGCTCCCATGCGCACCGCATTTTCGTCTGTTACTTCGATACCGCTGTCGCGCATCGCTTCGACACCGGCCGCCATCCCGAGCTGGATGAAGCGGTCCATCTTGCGTGCTTCCTTTGGCGAAATGAACTCGCCAATGTCGAATTCAGGAACTTCGGCGGCAATCGTCGATGCAAACCCTTCGGGATTGAACCGTGTGATCTGACCCACGCCACTGACACCGGCAATAATGTTTTCCCAGGAAGTTTTCAGTCCGACACCGACCGGAGACACTATGCCGATACCCGTTACGACTACGCGACGCTTGCTCATGTGTTCAAGAACCCGTTAGGTCATTTATCTGAGTGTTCAGGCGCCGAGGGGCGACTCAGACTTATGACGAAGACAAGAATGTTTGACGAAGAAATAAAAAAACCGTCGCCCGCAGCGCGGACGACGGCCAGAGTCACTCGTCTACCAGAGAATCAGCAGTCGGGTGCCCGTTGGAGTTCAAGCGGGCAGACGGTTACCGCGACGCTCTGATCGACTTGTTCGGACTTCTGGTCCGTCGTCGATGTCCATTGCGGTTTTGGTGACTCCGTCACGCCAGACCTGAAACCGGCCCTGGCGATCGGTACCTTCCACCAATCCACACTCAGACAACGACGACCGCCGACCTGACAATCGTCTGAATCAGACGTTAGCCTCGATGAAATCGATTGCCTGCTTCACGGTGCCGATCTTCTCGGCCTCTTCGTCAGGGATCTCGGTATTGAATTCTTCTTCAAGGGCCATGACCAGCTCGACGGTGTCGAGTGAATCAGCGCCAAGATCATCTACAAAAGATGCTTCGGCCGATACTTGATCTTCGGAAACCCCAAGTTGCTCCACCACAATTTTGGTGACGCGTTCTACAACAGTGCTCATGTGATGCCATTCCTCCTTAAGATCTGGCAAACCCGAATAACCCGACCGCCTTGTTCACAACGATACCCAGCCTTAATCAGCCTGGGCGTCGGTTTAAACGACCGTCGAATCAACTCATTCGGAAAGAAAACAGCATCAGACCCAGCAATGCCAGCCTGACACCCACGCTTTGAAGTACTGCGATCTGACTTCCAGTTCGATAGCTGACCGCGGCGTTCAAAACGTGCCCGACGACAACCTGAGTTACCCGTCCGGCAATCCGTTAAATGGGTCCGAAATTCAAGGTTTCAACCCTGCATTTACCCCCCGAAATTTGGCCGCACGGTACCACCAATTCCGGAGGCAAGTCCAATATCCTGTCGATCCGCTGATGCTGCGAAAACGTTGTGTAAATGCACTTACGAAACAGCTGATTAGCGAAGCATCAGCCCATGTACATCCCACCGTTTACGTGCAGGGTAACGCCGGTGATGTAGCCCGCTTCCTCGGAGGCCAGAAATCCCGCCGCGTGCGCTATATCGGCAGGCGTTCCGAGTCTGCCGAGCGGAATAGTTCCGGTCAGCGCATCACGCTGCTCGGCCGGCAGCCCCGACGTCATATCGGTGTCGATAAATCCCGGAGCGATGGCATTGCATGTGATGTTGCGCGACGCCAGCTCCGCCGCAATCGATCGCGTAAAGCCCGCCGTTCCCGCCTTGGCCGCAGAGTAGTTCGCCTGGCCGGCATTGCCGATCGAACCTACCACCGACGTGACGCTGACGATCCTTCCCCAGCGAGCCTTCATCATGCCGCGCATGACGGCTTTGGTCATCTTAAACACGCTGGTCAGATTGGTTTGCATAATCGCGTCCCAATCTTCTTCTTTCATGCGCATCAAAAGATTGTCGCGCGTGATACCCGCATTGTTGATCAGAATCGCGGGAGCACCGTGGTCGGCGTTGATCTGTTTGAGCAACTCATCAATCTGATCGCCATCGGTAACGTCCAGCCTTGCGCCATGCCCTTTCACTGATGCGTCGCCGAACGCGGTGCTGATTTTTTCAGCGCCGTCATCCGAAGTCCCTGTTCCAATCACATAGGCACCCCGAGAACCGAGTTCGTGTGCAACAGCTTTGCCTATACCCCTCGTTGCGCCGGTGACCAGCGCTACCCGTCCATCAAGACTCATCTGTCAAAGATCTCCTGTGATTTTATTGTTCGCCAAGCAGCGGGCCGAGGCCGTCGCGAATTCGCTCAGGCACGTTGGTGGCCGCAACTTTCACCGCTTCGACAATAGCTGCCTCAAATCCGGTGGAATCGGTACCGCCGTGGCTTTTTATGACCGTGCCCTGCAGCCCAACGAGCGGCGCACCGTTATAGTTTCTTGGATCCATTCTTCGTCCGAGTCGTTTAAGAACCGGCATGGAAGCGAGACCAGCCAACCTGGTCAGCATGTTCGCCTGAACCTCTTCACGCAGAATGTGCTTGATCATCTGCGCAAGCCCTTCACTGGTTTTGATCGCGACGTTGCCGACGAACCCGTCACACACTATGACGTCGACGTCGCTGGTGTAGATGCCGTCTCCTTCAACAAACCCTACAAAATTGAGGTTGCTCTCGCGCATGAATTTCGCGGCGGCCTTGATCGTGTCATTGCCCTTGATGTCCTCGTGCCCAATGTTGAGCAGAGCGACTTTCGGGCGATCGACCTTTTCGACAGACTGCACGAGAATTGAACCCATGATGCCGAACTGAACCAGCAGCTCTGCCGGACTGTCGACGTTGGCACCGAGATCCAGAACATGCACATGCCCTGCCGGGCGCATGTTGGGAATGGTTGTGACGAGAGACGGCCGGTCGATTCCGGGAAGCGTTTTCAGTACGAATCGGGCAGTAGCCATGAGCGCACCGGTGTTGCCGGCACTGACACAGGCATCTGCCTCGCCATCCTTGATGAGGTTTATGGCGACGCGCATCGATGAGTCTTTTTTCTTGCGCAACGCCAGCGCCGGAGACTCATCCATTTCGACCTGCTCCGACGCATGCTCTACGCGTAAATTGGAAGGTCGTGCCTTACCCAGCTGATCCTCGATCTGGTCTTTGAGTCCGACCAGAATTATCTCGTGCTCACGATGATGCGTCGCCGCTGAAACGGCTGCGGGAACCGTGACCTCGATCCCGTAGTCACCACCCATCGCGTCTACTGCGATCGTGGTCACCCGCATCTCTCCCGGGAAAAGGTGCAATCTGTACGCGTCGTCAGACTCACGTGCTTAACCTTCCATGTAAACTCGTCGCTTGAAATAAAAACGCCGCCAGAGCGCGTGTAGCGTTCGGCGGCATCGATGGTCGACAGACATTTGCTGTCAGCGGGCGGCACCGTGTGTGGCCCGCTCAATCGACGTTACTCTTCGTCGTCTTCGATTTCTTCAGGTGCGTCTGCGATGACCTTGCGGCCGCGGTAAAACCCGTCCGGGCTCACGTGGTGGCGGCGATGAAGCTCACCGGAAACCGGCTCGATCGACAGCGTCGGTCCGCTCAGTTTATCGTGTGAGCGTCTGCTGCCCCGCCTTGCCGGTGTCACCTTGCTCTTCTGAACAGCCATGGTGTCTGTGTCCTCAAAAATGTTCTTAAGCGTAAATAAACCGAGTAGATCTAAAGTCTATGGGGAGTGTTGCCGGACCCAGTCGCCCGCGCCTGCCGCCATAAATCACTACTCTCAGGGCCGCGAAGTCTAATTATCTGAGCGTTAGGTGTCAAAATATCCCCGATTTTGCGCTGCCAGCCCCCTGAATCGACGGATTTAAGCCCCCGAAAGGGCCGAATTCGTTTGTTTTCCCCGCCCGGACACACGGCCCGGGACTTAAGCGCACCAGCCCCGCATCGGCTCAAAGGCGCCCGAAGAGCCCGGCGAACCTTCCGATCTGACCGGCTTGCGTTCGCCAGCAGGACACGCCTCCCGATGCCACAGCACCCGCGGCCAGGACTTGAGACAGCACCCCTGACAGACGTCGATTCGGGTGAACTTTTACCGGCCGAGGCGCCGCAAACCGCGAGGCGGACGAAGCCAGGCGGCTTTTTCACCGCTTCGTCATCGGCTCGCGCGCACAAACAACAACCCCGATGACCACTGTTCGATTGAAAACCACTACAAAGGCAATCGCCCGACTTGACGCACCTTTGCGTCAGCAACCTTTTGAACTAGCCGCTTGTGGTTAATACGATAGGTCACTGAACTTCCGACTACTTCATCACGAGTATCTGCACTGACAGACTCTGGCGCCTGAGTCATTAAAAACTGGACCGCTGATGATGAAACCGCATCAAGGCCGCAAGCTGTCGGTTTTAGTTGCCGTGATACTCGTGACCACCGCCACGATCGCCGTAACCGCGACGTACCTGGGTGTCAAACAGGCCGGCGTCGAAATGGTCACTGTCGATCGAGAATCGGCCACCCCGCTGGCAGCTTCACCTTCCGCCCCTGCCTTGACCGCGCCACTACCCGCTTCGGCTGCCGAGGTTACCGCGCCAGCGCCTGAACCCGCGGCAACTACCCGGGATGAAGCGAACGCGCTTCGTCAACAGGTAAACGCACTGGCAAAAATCGTCGAGGAGCAGCGGGCCACGATCGCATCACTGCAAAACCTCGACCCCGCAGCCGGCACACGCATGGCAGCACGCACCGCTGGAGTTCCCGCAGCCACGAAGGCCGCCTCGGACATACAGGACGACGCCGACGACGAACCCCTTGGGCGCCGAGACCCAACAACGATCTACACGCGCGCCGAAATCGATACCGCCATCGCGGAGGTCGAGACACTTGTGGACACCGCTTTCGCGCAGGGCGGCTTCACCGCACTCGATGAAACCCGATATCGGCAGCTGAACAGGTACCTGCCGACGGAGATCGCTGCTGCATTTAACGAGCGCCTGATGACGGCGTTGAACAACGGAGAAATAGTCAAGTACGACTGATCGCTCAGGGACGGGCACTCGCCCCAAAACCAAACAGGAGAACATTCATGAGAATCACCAAACCCGCCCTGAAACTGCTGACGTGTGCAGTTGTCGTGTCGATGCTAAGTGGCTGCTTTCTGTATCTGCCCCATCACAAGATGAAAATCGTCGACAAGGCTGACACCGTGGCCTTTTCCGTGTTTACCGGACCGACGGTAACCAGCGTCGACCTCTATTGCCAACGAGCTGACAACACGATCAACCTCTGGCAGCAGTTCGCGACGGTCTCGTTCAACGGTGGCATCGCGGACAAGAAGAAAAACATAGTGCGCACCGGTTACGTGCTGGAAACTGTTCCAGCTTCCTGCTGGTCACCGCTCAGCAACAACAATGCAACGAAAAACTTTGCCACGCTCATCCGCATTGGATCCGATGGCAACTGGGGCACCGTGAGCAAAAACGGCATGCGATGCCTTGGCGAACTCTTCGGCACCGGCAAACTCGCTACTTACGAATCCTGCGGGCGTTTTGACTCGTCGAACCAGCCCAACAGCGTCATCACGCTTTTCTCCAAACTCTGATGACCAAGCGCTAAGCGCATGCCGGCCATGGATACCGGCGTGCGCTTAGGCAGTTTTCTCTGAAATCCGGCCGGGCACTGTTTAACGCACTCGAACGCGTCCGCTAAGCCGTGAACGCACGCAATCGGGCGCCACTATCCCGCCCGCCGCGGCCGCAACCGACTCAAGATCCTGCCGCCCGTTCTCGCAGGTGTACGCGGCACCGCACTTCCAGCACGATTTAGCCGTACAATCCCGTCATTCAAGCACTGACGTGCGATTTGCTGTGAAGTTCGCCAATAAAGCCCCATGCCAAAGCTGATTCTCGCCTCTACCTCACCGTTTCGCCGTGAGCTTCTTGAACGCCTCAACGTTCCTTTTGAAGTCGAATCACCAGAGACTGACGAGACCCCGCTCCCGGATGAAACGCCACTGTCACTGGTGAGGCGACTCGCCATTGCCAAAGCGTCCGCAATCGCAGCGAACGCCGATGACGCGCTTGTGATTGGATCCGATCAGGTTGCGATTCACGGCGGGGAAATCGTCGGCAAGCCACACACGCATGAAAATGCGGTCGCACAGCTCAAGGCTGCGTCGGGAACTGTCGTTCGACTGTTAACCGGCGTCGCCGTGATCAACACCCGTGAGGACCGGATTCAGTCCGACGTCATCCCGTTCTCGGTGACGTTCAGGACGCTGGACGATCTCATCATCGAACAGTATTTAAGGGCCGAACAGCCCTACGGTTGCGCAGGCTCACTCAAAGCCGAAGGTCTCGGTATCGCCCTGCTGGAGAAATTCGATGGCGACGATCCGACCGCGCTGATCGGACTGCCGCTGATTCGAGTTATCGAGATGCTCAGAAGCGAGGGTTTCGAACCCCTGCATCACACCCGACCGACGTCTTGAGTTGCTCGAGACGTCTTCATAAGGTGCGTTAGCGGATATCGAACCCGGCTGCGCTGGTTGGAAGTCCGATCAGCTTGCGCAGCTCAACACCCAACCCGGCCTTGAGCTCTTCCAGGATATGGGGCCGCGGGGTGTAGTTCACGAGCCTGGGGGCTTCGATCACGTCGCGCGCGACGTGTCCAATATCGCCGAAGCCGTCGATCAGACCGAGCTCCTTCGCCTGAACGCCTGTCCAGACCATGCCCGAGAAAAGATCGTCGCTTGGCTTGAGTCGATCGCCGCGGCCGGCTTCAACGGCGCTTATGAATTCTTCATGAATACTGCCAACCAGTTTTTTCGCCCGCTCGATATCGCCTTCCTTGAGGGGTGAAAACGGATCGAGCATGCCCTTGTTTTCGCCAGCCGTGACCAGGCGGCGCTCAACACCGAGCTTGTCCATCGTGTCTACAAAGCCATAGCCGTTCATAAGCACACCGATACTGCCCACCAGTGAAGAACGGTTTGCGTAAATATCGTCAGCTGCTGCGGCGATAAAATAGCCGCCGGAAGCACATACGTCGCCGACAACGGCGTAAACCTTTTTCTCCGGGTGCTTGCCGCGCAGTCGTTTGATCTCATCGAAAATTTCGCTCGACTGGACCGGGCTGCCGCCTGGGCTGTTGATGCGCATGACGACGGCTTTGGAATTTTCTGCCTCGAAGGCATTTTTCAAACCGCCGATGACGACATCAGCGTCGACGTCGCCGCCGTCTGAAATAACGCCGCTGATATCAACCACCGCGGTGTGCGATTCCTTGACGTTGAGCCCACCGATGCTCGAACCTTTCATGGCGAAGGTAACGAGAAACGCGAGGACGTAAAGCGCCATCAGGGATTTGAAGAATATCCCCCAGCGTCTGGTTTTGCGCTGCTCGTCCAGAGACGCAAACGCCAGCTTCTCAAGAATTCTGTCGCGGGGTTCGCGACTGACAGGTTTGTCTTTGTCGTTGGTTCCAAAAAGCGCCATGACCCGATATTGCTCCATGCCGGTTGCCCGCTTCTGCACGCAACCTTTGAAATTAGTTCGCGCCGCCGGCGCCCCACAGGTGTAGATGGACTCGGTTAAAGAAAATTCAACTGTCCAGATACCTTAAGTGTAGAGCACGATTAAGGCGTAAGAACCGGGGCGGTGGCCGCCCGTCAGACGTTTAGACGCGACAGGATATCCCCGACCACGGCATCAAAATCATCAAGACAGGCGATCGCTCCGTGCTCGCGAAGCAACCTGGCGTCGTGGGAACCATAG
>CALHMG010000265.1 GCA_938034705.1 uncultured Gammaproteobacteria bacterium | reverse complement strand
GCCGTTGTTGCCGCTATTGCCGCTATTGCCGTTGTTGCCGTTATTGCCGTTATCGCCGTTATCGCCGTTATCGCCGTTATCGCCGCTATCGCCGCTATCGCCGCTATCGCCGCTATCGCCGTTGTTGCCAGTATTGCCGTTGTTGCCGTTGTTGCCACTATCGCCGGTATTACCGTTGTTGCCGTTGTTGCCGTTGTTGCCGTTGTTGCCGCTATTGCCGCTATTGCCGCTATTGCCGCTATTGCCGCTATTGCCGTTATTGCCGCTGTTTGTTCCGTTTTCTGCCGCTGGTTGAGCGCCGCTGTCAATACCACTCTCAACCGTAGCGTCTTCGGTATCACTGCTATCGACACCACCGGGCGCGCTCGGCCCAGCGCTTGCAACAAGTTCAATTTCGCCAGATTCGCTGATCAGCAGTCCGTCGGCTTCAACGCTGTTGGTTGATACCGACGACGCGAGTAATCCGATGATTCGTCCGGAGCTGATGCTGCCCGTCTGGGATATTGTGCCGTCGCCAGAGACGCGTGCGTAGTCATCATCGACAGACCCGGCCCGACCTGCCATGAGAATGACGTCGCCACCGGCATTGACGTTGCCCTGATTATCGATCGAAGTGGCCACCAGATAGATGTTGTTGTCGGCGTTGATTTGTCCCAGATTGCGAACGCCCGCACCCTCCCCCTGAAATTGCAGCCTCTCGCTCGCGAAATCGTCCGGGGAAAGATTGAGAGTTGAAAGCACTACAGTGGCGGCGTCGACCTGGCCACTACGGCCGACCAGTATGCCGTTTGGATTAATGAGGTAGAGTTCGCCGTTGGACTCGAGCCGGCCAAGAATTTCGGAAAGATCCGCACCGGTGACTCGATTCAACACGCGACTGCTTTGATCGGGCTGCAGAAAACGGGTGATTTCGTCAGGCGCGATCGAGAAGCTTTGCCAGTCGATCACAGCACCGTTGCTGCTTCTGATCTCAAGAACCGGGCCATCCGCGCCTCTTGTTTCAACTGAGCCCGACACGATTTTGTCGAGTTTCGGGTTCGCCACAGACATTTCTGGAGCGAGCAGGAGTGCCGCGATCGTGAACATAGCGCCGATCGTCAAGGCTTGCCCGGACCGTGCTCGATTATTCTGCTCATTTCTCTGATGATTTCTCTGATTCCGACAGTTCGTCCGAATCGAGCATTTCAGCTGAAATCCGTTGTGCCCAGACATGCGCGATAGTCCCCACAGACAATGCGTTGAATGCATTCAAACACCATATAAATCACCGTCTTAGTTAACAGACGGCTGTCACCTGGTGAAGTCTACACACTGTATCAGGGCGTGGGAGTCGGCACACATCAGAGACACGTATGTTTTCATCGAAAAGTCGGTGAGATGAACGGTGTTAAAGCATCCAAACGGGTATGGCGGACCAGCGTTCTAGGACAATTTCCCAACATCGTTTTACACTCCGTCGCGCAAAGTGGTGCGGGGCGCAAGTTCACACTGTCGTGATGTGGCTACTGCGCTAGCGTTGGTATCCAATTCGGCTAGGGAAAAGAAGTATGGCTGTGCGTTGGGCGGGGTATGCGGTGATGGCTCTGCTGGTGGCAGTCGCCGCGGAGGTCGCCGGCTACCTGTACTTCGAGGTGCGCGGCAACTCTCTCAGCAACTACCGACCAGGCTGGCTCGAGAAATCAGATCATAGCGCCACGCTGTCGTACTACGACGAGCCCCACCTTCGATGGCGCACTGAATATCTGCCGTGGGGTGCCTGGCATGTGCCCGATGCCCGAACGACACACAAAAGTGCGTGCTTTGACGTCAGCTATCGTTCCAACAGCGCCGGCGCGCGCGATCGCGAGCGCGACCGAAGTGGCTCAGGCCGCTTTCTCTTTCTCGGCGACAGCGTGGTTGAGGGCTATGGCGTTGACGAAGACTTGCGAATCACCAATCAACTGGAGTCGCTGCTGGGTGCAGAGGTTCTCAACTTCAGCTCGGCCGAGCATTTCGGGCCGCTAAATCTCGAGATTCTTTACGAGCAACTTGCGCAGCAGTGGGAACATGATCATTTGCTCGTTGGCCTGCTGCCGGCGAACGATTTTCTCGATAACGATGCGCAAGTATGGATGACAACGTACGATATCGATCGCAGTCGCTACCGTCCGTACTACAACGATGTCGGTCGAGTCATGTACGTCACGTCGCCGCCCGCCGATGGTGCGACGATGAAACAACTGATTGACGCGAACGACAGACTGACCGAGGAGCGTCTGAATCAGGCGCGGGAAAAAAAGGCGCGGCGCGAACAGCGGGGCGTCGTCCAGCATGCCATCGACGCAGTGAAGCATGTCAGCTGGCTGCCGGGATTCGTTTACGAGGTGCAGGCCATCCGAAAGCGGGCTCGCAGCTATTCCGGATATCGTGATTTTACCGATCTTCAGCTGCGTAACGTTCTTGGGTCGCTCACTCGGATATCAGAACACGCCGCGGCTCGCGGCATTCGCGTCAGCCTGGTGGTGTTTCCATCACCGTCGGACTATCTGCTGGACCCTGAAGAAAACAGACTTACAGCGCGGCTCTCCAGATGGGCAGATGCGCACGATGTGAATTTACTCGACCTTTTGCCCGCGTTTGAAGGGCGGTCGCCGATGACTCACTCGTGCGATTCACACTGGTCGGTTGAAGGAAACAGTTTTGTTGCCGGAGAGATTGCAAAGTGGCTGTCGAGATACCGGGCAGCGTCAGGGCAGTAGCTGTGTCAGGGGCAGGCTCATGGCACAATGGGCTACCCCACTGATCTTTGCTGTTTGCTCATGTCGACTGAATCTACTGAATGCCTGTCCGATGACCAGATTCGGTTTCTCATAGACGAAGTGTTTCGCGGTCGCATCCCGTTTAACAACCAGATCGGTTTCGAAATTGACGCGACCGATGTCGACAGAATCGAAGTCAGTTTCGATATGAAAGAGACACTGGTCGGGAATTTCATGCATGGCATTCTCCACGGAGGAGTGACCTCGTCCGCACTGGACGTCGTAGGCGGCATTGTCGTTTTTGTTGCTGCCGCGCGCACCATGTCTTCGGACAAGACCCCTGAGCAAATGCGTGAATGGTTTTCGACGCTGGCAACCATAGACATGCGGATCGACTTTCTCCTGCCGGGCGCTGGTCGTCGGTTTACGGCAACGGCCAACGTGCTCCGGGCGGGACGGAGGATCTCGGTCGCAAGAATGGATCTGCACAACGAGAAGGGTCAGCAGATCGCCGCGGGCACGGGGACCTATACGCAGCCACCACCAAAATGATGGGCGATCTGATGGACGATATGAAGGGCGACGCACCGGCAATTGCGTCAAAATTTTCCCTGGACGACGAGATGTACAGGAAACACGCCAATGAACGATGGCCAACGAGAGCAGCTGAAGGTCGCGATAAGCACACGCATCGACGAGATTCGTGAAGAAATCGCAAGCCTCGAGGAGTCGACAAGACCCGTTGCACCGGATGTTTCGATCGGCAGGCTCACGCGGATGGACGCTATCGTCAATAAAAGCGTCAGCGAGGCCGGATTGCAATCAGCTCGCGCCAATCTGATCCAGCTGCAGCGCGCGCTTGAAACGGCAGATGATCCGGATTTCGGCGAGTGTGAGGAATGTCTGAAGCCCATCGCGACGGGGCGATTGCTCGCCATGCCGGAAACAACATTGTGCGTCGCCTGCGCCGCTGCAGCCGAAAACGACGGCTGACGTGGATCCCGTCGCGTCACGGCTTTCGAGATCGGTGACCGCAGGGCCACAGTTGTTTGCGAAAACCCGGGGATCCCGGCGATTTTACGGTGTTTGCGGCGCGGTAGACGGGCACTCGCCAGAGTCGGTCGACCT
>CALHMG010000264.1 GCA_938034705.1 uncultured Gammaproteobacteria bacterium | reverse complement strand
ACTCTCTTTCCACGGCATTCAGGTGCTCCCCAAATGCTCAATGATGTGTAAACCATGTGTCCGGAATAAAGTGTCAGCTATGTGTCGCTAAGGACATACAACCTGTGGGTCCCGGGGCCCACGGTTGAAAAGCCCGCACGGTGTGCGGGCTTTTTTTGTTTCGTTCGCCCGTTGCGAGAGACGCGATTGAGATCCAGACAACCAAGGGGTTCTGGGCGCAGCTCGGCGACTTGCTGTAATTAACGAAACGCCGTCGCTACGTTGTTTGTTACCAAACGGACACACTTGTCTTATGCGCTTGACTTTGTATCGCGCGCCCATCTATTTTCGGAAGCGTGATAGCCAACATTCGAAGACAGATTCATGCGCTTGTACCGTTCGTCGCCGCGGCGATGATCGTGGCGGCCCTGTTGCCTGTGATGAGTCACGCCCATGAGGGGCATGCGGGTCACGGGCCCGATTGTGTTCATACAGACGCCTCGAATGACATGTCGGATGACATGCACGCAGATGCGGCGACAACGCACTGTGACGCTGCCGGTCACGGCATTGCACAACACGGTGCATCTCACGATCCAGATTCTTCTGAACTCGGGTGTTGTTCCTCCTTCGCGTGTGCCGTCCACTGTCTGTCGGCGGTAGCGCTTCACTCCTCCTCATGGAAGCTGTTAACCCAGGTGGCCGACAAAAGCCTGTTTGCGTACGAGGCGACCATGCTGTCGCGCGTCGGTTACGTCGAACTCCAACCTCCCCGGTAGTCGTCTCCTAACAGCTGTTGAATCCTGCTGCGCCGGTTCAGGGTGCGTCGAACGCTGTCGTTCGCGTGAAACGGTCGACGTGCAATCTCACCAACTTTCGAACGAGGACTCCCAATGGAAGTTCGTTTTACTCCACTTTTGCTGTGGGCCATCACCTTGTCAGTGGCACACGCAGACGAATCACCGGTGTCGACGCACGGCGTTCTTCACTCGTCCAATCATCCACAAAGCCCCGATTACGCCAATGTATATCCAGGTGCGCCAGCCCCGATCGACAACAAAATTTCCTGGACCAAACGATTTAAGGGCGATGCCCGATTCAATACCCCTCAGCGTGTCGAATCTGAACAAAAATCAGCTGATCGCCTGCCCCAAAAGCCGGCATCTGCTGGCGGCTTCGATGCGACGGGCGTGGTCAAGAAAGTCGATCCACTCAGTCAGAAAGTGAAACTTGCTCATGGGCCGATCGATCGCCTGGGGATGCCCGCGATGACGATGGTTTTCCGAACAACGGATCCTGATGTGCTTGCAGCCGCCAAGGTCGGGGATGAGGTCAGCTTCAATGTGTCAGAGACAGAAGCGGGTTTTGAACTCACGGCACTGGCGCCGCTAAATGCGTCGCCCGTCCAGGCGGGGGGCGATGGCCAAGGTGTCGTTAAAAGCATCCGCAACGGCAAGGTCAAACTCAAGCACGGTCCAATTGAAAAATTCGGTATGCCCGGAATGACAATGATGTTCAGAACTGCCGATCCCAAGATTCTTGATGGACTTGCGCCGGGAGCAGAGGTCGAATTCGACGTGGAGAGCACCGACAGCGGATTTACGATCACCCGGATCAAAGCACTGAAGGGGGCGCAATGATGAAACGTTTACTTGCAATCACTGCAGTGACCGCTTTCCTGACAGGTTGCGCATCGGTTCCCGAAGATGGCGGCATCTCACGGGTGACAGAAATTTATTCAGCGCAGATCAAAGACGAAGTGGTATTGCCAGGCTTTGATTCTGACGCGCCGACCCCGGATGCTTTGAAGCAAATATTGGCCAAACCCCTTGGGCTCGAAGAAGCCGAGCAACTGTCACTGCAGTTGAACCCGGCTGTTCGATCCAGGCTGGCTGTCGTAGGTCTTGCCGAAGCCGACTATGCCCAGGCCGCACGGATGGAGAATCCGGGTATTTCGTTTGAGCGATTTTCGAGCGAAGAGTACTCGGCGTCTGCAATTTTTGATCTTGGCGGCATTTTTCTGATGCCGCTGAAGCGCCGGATTGAGAAGCAACGGCTTGAGCGGTCGCGATTTGAAGCCGCGATATCGGTCATGGATCACGTCGCCCAGACTCGTACGACCTGGCTGAACGCGGTGTCGGCGAAACAGTCGACGGCGCTGCTGGAGCGGTCACTGCTTTCGGCAGAAACGAGCAACACGCTGGCTCGACAAATGTCTGCACTGGGGCACAGCAGCGCAATCGACGCCGTCAATTCCGAAACCTTCCTTGCGCAGATGCGCGACAACGTGACTCGGGCACGTCAGTCCGAAACGGCCGCGCGGGAAAAACTGGTTCGTCAGTTAGGGCTTTGGGGCGAGAGTGCGCGTGCCTTGAAGGTGCCAGAGTCACTGCCACCGCTCCCGAAAACGCCGATGGAAATTCCGTTTGTAGAACGAGAGGCAATCGATCGACGACTTGATGTTCAGCTTGCCAAGGCGAATCTGGAGTCGATGGCTTCAAATCTTAAGCTGTCGCGCCGCAACCCTTTTCTGTCCGCGATCGAGTTTGGTCCGGTGCTCGAGGCTGCAGATGGTGAGCGCGAGCGGGGATACGAGCTTGAACTGCGTCTGCCAATTTTTGATACCGGCGCGGTTAAGAATCGGCGCAATCGGATCCTGCTTGAGCAGGCGCAAGCCGACGCTGAGGTGATCGCTATCACTGCGGCATCTCAGGCACGCGAGGCGATGTCGGCCTATCGCGGTAACTGGAGCATTGCGAACAATATGCAGAATGTTGTGTTGCCGCTTCGAAAACGACTCACTGACGAAAAGATGCTGGAGTACAACGGCATGCTGATCAGCGTGTTTGATCTTTTGTCTGATGTTCGGGCTGCCGCACAGACCGAGATTAGTTACGTTAATGCTGTGCGCGATTTCTGGATTGCCGATACAGCACTTCAGCAAGCGATGACGGGTGCCGGAATGGAAGGTGGGTTCATGCCGGGCGGTGGTTCCGGCACAGCGCCTGAAGAAAGTGCCGGCCACTGAGTACAAACCTGAAAAATTTAAGAGAGATAACGTAATGAGCTCAAGAAGAAATTTTTTAAGAAGCGCCGGGGCTGGCGCTGCAGCACTCGGCGCGGGGCTGGTGTCGAAGGTCGCGCTGGCGGCACTTCCTGAATCGCCCACCGCAGACACGCCCAATATGACCCCGCCACCAGAGCCCACGACTGGTCGCTGGTTTAATCCAGTGATGACGCTGAACGGTTGGTCTTTGCCATGGCGCATGAACGGCGAGTGGAAGGAATTTCACCTGACTGCCGAGGCGGTAGAACGCGAGTTCGCAGACGGTATGACCGTGCGTATGTGGGGTTACAACGGTCAGTCACCTGGTCCAACGATTGAGTGTGTCGAGGGCGATAAAGTTCGCATCTTTGTCACCAATCGTCTACCAGAACACACCACGATTCATTGGCACGGCATTTTGTTGCCGGCGGGAATGGACGGTGTGGGTGGCTTGAACCAACCACAGATCCCTCCGGGCAAGACCTTCGCTTACGAGTTTCAGGTCAAGCACTCCGGAACCTTCATGTATCACCCGCATGCAGACGAAATGGTCCAGATGGCGATGGGCATGATGGGGTCGCTGGTCGTTCATCCAAAGGACCCCGAACAGTACAAAGTCGATCGGGATTTCTGTTTTCTGATGAGTGCCTACGACATCGAACCCGGGACAATGACGGCCCGTGTCAACACCATGACGGATTTTAATATCTGGTCCTGGAACAGTCGTGTGTTTCCGGGAATCGATCACCTGGTCTGTCGTCTCGGCGATCGTGTGCGGGTACGTATGGGCAATCTCACCATGACCAACCATCCTATTCACGTCCATGGATTGACTTTTGAGGTGGCGGGTACCGATGGTGGCTGGGTGCGACCCGAGGCCCGTTGGCCCGAAGTCACATCCGATGTGGCGATTGGCCAGATGCGAGCGATCGAATTTGATGCTGATGCGCCGGGAGACTGGGCGATGCATTGTCACAAGTCCCATCACACCATGAACCCGATGGGGCACGACGTACCCAACATGATTGGCGTGGACCAGCGACCGGTGCAAAAGGCACTTCGCGAGTTGCTGCCGGGCTACATGGTGATGGGCGAACGCGGTATGGCTGACATGGGGGAAATGGTGATGCCCCTGCCGCAAAACACGCTGCCCATGATGACGGGTGAGGGCCCGTTCGGTCCCATCGAAATGGGTGGAATGTTTACGGTTTTAAAGATTCGGGAAGATCAAAAGCCCGACGACTACACCGACCCCGGCTGGTACGACTATCCCGAGGGGACTGTTGCCTACGAAGTGAAAACATAATGACTCGTTTCTCCTTTTCAAACTTTAAAACTCAACTCAACAAGGAAATAACCATGAACATGACTCGATACTTTGTTTCATTTTTTGTATCAACAACACTGCTGATGATGTCGACGCTGTCGTACGCAGCTGGAACCCATAGCCACAGTCACGGCCATGGGACCCCGACATTCGAGGCAACCGAGACTGAGTTTGGTGAGTACAAGCCAGATATGAAGCCCACCAAAACAATCAAGGTCGACCTCAGCGATGCGATGAAGTTTTCACCTGAAACTATTACCGTCAAAGTCGGTGATGTTGTGGAGTTCACTCACACCAATAGCGGAAAACTGATGCATGAATTTGTGATCGGCACCAAAGAGTCGTTGGCCGAGCACGCCAAAATGATGCAGAAGTTTCCGAACATGGAGCACGAAGAGCCTTACATGATCCATGTCGAACCCGGCAAGGAAGGCAAAATGCTCTGGAAATTCACCAAG